>JAJYVQ010000009.1 GCA_021791915.1 Actinomycetes bacterium
GGCAGAAAGATATTTGTGACAGCACAAGCAAAACACAATGACACCCTAGTTGCTACTGCCGAAGCAATCTTTATAACAGTACCCCAAATAGATTTTGTAAGCGGAAGTACACCAAAAGATTGAGCCTCTAATATAAATTTCCTATAAACTTTTTGCTTCTAACTGCAATTTGACCATAGGCTGAATTAGCTAACCGTCAGGGCGAATCTTAATCTTTTCTCACAAGTTCGTCTGCTGGCCAATTAGGCTGAAAAACATGCCATTCTGTGGGAGCAACCTTAATAGCTTTTTCCAACTCATAAGCTAATAATTGCGTTAAATCTTTAATATCTTTTCTAAAGTCTTTAGTATAACTAAACTCAATTGGTTCTGAAATATCAACGGTAAATCTAGATCCCGCCACAGTATAACTTGAGTACACAGTAGCTATGACTATCGGAATTTTGGTCCTGATAGAAAGAAGTGCAGGTCCCATAGGTAATGTAGTAGTTTCACCGAAAAATTCTACCTCTATTCCGTTTTTTTGAATATCTCTATCTGATAATAGTCCTATAATACGTTTTGATTTAATCTCCTTCAAAAGCTTGGCAGTAGCATCTTTGTCCAAACCTATAACTTTTAATCCGTTATTTTCTCTAATTTTTACAAAAAAATCGAAAAGTTCGGGAGGTTCAAGCTTTTCTGCGACAGTTGTCATTGTGTAACCTTTTTTGACAAACCATGTTGCCCCAACGTCCCAATTGCCCATGTGAGGCATCACTATAATCGCATTTGAATACCTCTCTACAGTATGTTTGAACCTTTCAAGATTCAAACATATCACGTTAGAATCTAATTTAGAAAATGACCAATTGAAAGCCATAGAAGACTCTATCCAGTACCTTAAGTACGATTCGAATGACTTTTCGACAACTTCAGAGAGCTCAGACTCACTTATCTCTGGCATAATACGCCTAAGATGCCTTTTGGCAACTTCATAACGGTTAGGGGAAACACGCTTTGCGAATTTAGATCCAAGTTTAGAAATCGGGTTGATAAGTGACTCAGGTATATTACCGAGAATATAAAACCCAAATTTAAAGCAAATAAAAGTAAGCTTGTTCTTTTTGGTCATTTAACTGTTTATAGCAAGAGGTTTAAATTAGAAACTGCCGTTATTTCACTTTCCGAATAAGCTTAAGTTACGGCTATTAATTTGACTTGTACTGCCAAAGATTAGGGTTTCTTAGATGATCGTCTAAAAATTGATGAACTAAATCCATAGCCTAAGTTATCTTTTGATCTCCTCGACTTCTCTGTCAACAACGACCGTTTTGATCTCTTGCCTTCAGATTTTCCATATTTTTTAGGTGTTTTTTTTATCTGTCCAGAAGCCCTGAGTTTGGAAATTCGCTGAAGTCTGAAACGCTCGTCAAAATGATGAGTTCTTGATTCAAGTCGTTTTTGACGCTTCTCTTTTGCGTATGTTAACCACTCATTGTATATAAAATCGGCATTATCTTGTATGGATGCCTGGCCCCAAATATTCAAAAATCTGTGAACCACAGTAATCAAAGTTAAAGCCAATAGCAAAATTAGTCCAGGGATTAATATAATACCGTTAAAAGAAAGAACGATACCGAGCCCTATAAGCCTCTCAGCTCTTTCCATGAGACCACCTTTGCCTGACAGTCCAAGCGACTCCGCTTTTGCACGCTCATAAGAGATTACAAAGCCACTGGCCAATATCGCTAACGGCAACAGGGCTAGTTCGCCTCTTTTGGTACCAATCAAATACCAACTTAAAGCACCGAAGATGAATGTATCAATGACTCGATCCGAAACTGAGTCTAAAAATTTTCCCCTAATTGACGAAACCCCTCTAGCCCTAGCAACGGCTCCGTCTAGAAAGTCCATTAAACCGGATGCAGTTATTAACGCAATTCCGATCCAGAAATACCCTTCAGCTATGAAATAAGCACAAACCAAAGAAAGCAAGATTCCTCCTACGGTCACCTGATTCGGAGTTATATGCGATTTTACTAATAACTGGTTAAACTTTGTTTTTTTCTCGAAATCAGAATTAACCTGAGGAGAACTTTGCTCGGAGTTTGAACCGCCGACCACTTGGTCGTTATTTAACTTTCCGACAACGGATTTTCGTCTCCCATCGATCACAATATAGATTTTATCACCTCAGTTACTATTATCGTTATATTTAGACATTTATTATTTGATTTGAGACAAAGCGATTGTTAAAAAGAACTGTAAAACTACCACAAATTAGATTCTGAAAGATTATGGTTTCGGGTACTAAAGAAAGATTTATTTAGTTTTTTAATCCTAACTAAAAACCTACATATCAAATCTAATCAAATCTAATCAAATCTATAAGTGTGTGGTCACTCACTGAATTGACATGATATTTAAAAAGATCCTAAAAGCTGTAGTTCATAAATCTAGTGTTTGCCACACTTCTGCTAACTTATCTCGTGTTTGTTCCAGAGATTCAGATATCACCCTTGTATCCCCAATCGTTGTTATAAATCCACTATCTCCAGCCCATCTCGGTAAAACATGCAGATGAAAGTGCCCTGGGATTCCAGCTCCAGCAGACCTTCCTAGGTTTGCACCAAAATTTATCCCATCTGGTGCGAACGCCTTATTTATTACTTTGATGGATGTTTCCAATGTTTGCCATAAATTTACTTTTTCTTCCACGTCTAAATCATTAATGTCTGGAACGTGTCTTTTCGGCAAAATCAAAACATGTCCCGCCCCATAAGGGTACAGATTTAATATACACATAACCAGCTCTTCACGACGTACTACAAAATTTTTAATGTCGTTGCTTGCTAGTTCAGATTCTTTTTTCTCGGATTTACCTGTAAAAGTAATGTCTGCATCAGGAATGTCTACATCACGATTGTTGGGCTCCGGATCTTCTAGATCACTATATTGTGTAGTTTGTATTTTGCTCGGGAATTCATCTGATTTAGCTAATCCATCTAATCTGCTTTCAATTTTATTTTTGGAGTCACCGTTATCTACAATGAGACAGAACGGACACTCGGCATCAGCTTCATCGGTTATCTTTTTTACCCACTGGGAGCGCCAAGTAGCAAAAATTCTGTCCATAATTAGTTAAAGTGCATCATAATAGTTTTCTGCATTAAAGAGCTTATACTTGTATTTTAGGTTCGACTAGCTTATCTACAATGTCTGACTCTACGATATTAAAGAAACGATCCAAGTCTATGTCCCTAATCGGATCTTTAGAACCTCGTAAATTTATGCCGACAGTTCTATTTTTTATATCAGAATCTCCGACTACCAATATGTATGGAATCTTCTCTAATTTAGCGTTTCGTATTCTGGCGCCCAAAGGCATATCCGCAAATCGAATTTCAGTAGAAATGTCCTTTGAACTTAATTCGGCTTTTATCTTAAGTGCGTAATCCTCATGATTTGAATTAACTGGCAACACGCTCACCTGAACAGGACATAGCCATGTTGGTAAAGCCCCCGAAAAGTGTTCCAATAAAATAGCCAAAAATCTCTCCGTAGAACCAAAAAGTGCTCTATGAATCATATATGGGCGATGACGTGCATTGTCCTTACCAATATATTCGATATCAAATTTTTGAGGCTCCTGGAAATCTACTTGTACCGTCGATAGCTGCCATTTCCTACCGATTGCATCCCTAAGATGAATGTCTATTTTAGGAGCGTAAAACGCCCCCTCGCCTTCTGCAATCCTATAAGGAATATTAGATTTTTTAAGGGCAGATTCCAAGCTTTCGGTAACAAAATCCCAATCTTTAACATCCCCTAGAAATTTATCGGGACGAGTAGACAAGTCAGCTTCAAATTCCGTTAAACCGAAGGTTTGCAAAACTTCCAACATAAAATCAATAATCGAACAGATCTCTTGCTCCAACTGTTCTTTAGTGCAAAAAATATGAGAATCATCTTGGGTTAAAGCTCTAAGTCTTGCCAGTCCGTGCAATACCCCACTTCGTTCGAAACGATAAACAGTAGCAAGCTCAAATAGCCTAAGGGGTAGTTCTTTATAGCTCCGAAGTGAACTTTTGTAAATTAAGACATGAAATGGGCAACTCATCGGCTTTAAGTAATAAGTCGATCCCTCACGTTCCATCGAAGGAAACATGTTATCTTTATAAAATCCCAAATGTCCCGAAGTTTCAAAAAGTTCTTGTTTACTAACATGCGGAGTCCATACGGGCTCGTAGCCACTTTTGAGATGCCTTTCTCTAGAAAAATTTTCTAATTGCAGTCTGACTCTAGCCCCTTTCGGATGGAATAATACCAATCCTGCTCCGATTTCAGACGGAAAGTGGAACAGATCCAGATCGTTGCCCAACTTTCTATGATCTCGTTTTTCAGCTTCTTCAAGTCGGTTCAGATACTCAGCTAAATCCTTTTCAGCAAAAAAAGCAGTTCCATATATCCGTTGCATCTGCTGATTATGTTCATTTCCCCTCCAATATGCGCCTGCAACTTTAAGTAGCTTAAAAGCTTTAACTTGAGAAGTACTTTTAACATGTGGGCCCTTGCAGAGATCAAAAAAACTGTCGGCATTTCTGTAAATTGAAATGTCGGTAACATCGTCAATTTCTTGTTCCAAATCCAAATCCCGATTTAATGATTCAGTTTGAGAATCGTTATTTAAAGACCTTATAATCTCCAACTTAAAAGGCTGTGTTTTAAACATTTCAAGAGCACCTTCAAAAGTAAGAACTTCCTTAGTAAAAGGTTGATCCGACTTAACGATTTTTCCCATCTCCTTTTCAATCTGCAATAGATCTTCTTGGGTTAGACTTTTATTATCTGGCAAAAGAAAGTCGTAATAGAACCCATCTTCTATAGCAGGACCAATTCCAAGTTTTGTGCCGGGGAAAAGTTTAAGTACCGCCTGAGCCATTATATGGGCAGCCGAATGCCTTAATTCTAATAATTTATTATCATCTAACAACTGAACCATTTACACCTACTAAAAATTATTCGCCATTTATTTTAACACCAAGCAAGTCCATCGCAGAATTAACGTTATATCCTTCACTTACAGCATTATCCATAATTTCAAGTGCAACCGGCGTATTTAGGTCAATGTCAAGCGCCTCTTGTACTGAACCGATTAACAGGTTGTAATCAGGTCTTGTCGCTGCAAGTTTGTATCTGTTGTAGCGTTCAACGGCTTCATTTAAAATATCAAATTTGAATTCATATGAATCTCGGTAGTGTTTTGACAATAAACCCAATCTTACCGTGGGTCCGTCGAACTTTAAAATGAGATCTTCAATAAAAACTAAATTTCCAAGTGATTTTGACATTTTTTCACCTTGGTATCTAACCATCCCCACGTGCATCCAATACTTTGCCAGTTCT
The DNA here is from genome assembly GCA_021791915.1 of Actinomycetes bacterium. Lineage (GTDB taxonomy): Bacteria > Actinomycetota > Acidimicrobiia > Acidimicrobiales > JABEUL01 > JAJZNL01. Next base: position 5,389 of record JAJYVQ010000009.1, read on the forward strand.
GCGTTGTTAACGGCCAGTGCTTGTACGTTTTCACATTCGTGATGCGGAAAAATTAAGTCACTGCCCCCTCCGTGAATATCTATAGTAGTCGTTCCAGATTCTCTTATCGCAAGGGCTACGCATTCGATATGCCAACCGGGCCTGCCTGGACCGAATCTAGAGTCCCAAACTGGCTCGTCATCCAAAGAAGGCTGCCAGAGTACCACATCTAAAGGATGTCTCTTGTTAATGTCATCAGGGTTTCCTCCACGTTCTCTAGCTAAAATAAGTCGCTCTGACTCATTCAAATGCGATATCGAATTTAAATTCTCGGCTTTGGCTGAATCAAAATATATAAAACCGTTAGCACTATATGCAAATCCTGATTGCATAAGTTTGTCTATTAATATCAAAATGTTAGGTATAGCTGAAGTTGCTCTGGGCTCCGAATACGGTTCCATTATATTTAACAACTCCATCGACCTGTTAAATTTTGAAATTTCTTCGGCTGCTAAATCGAGATAGTTTACTTTCAGCTCTCTAGCTTTTCTTAAAATATCGTCGTCTACATCTGTTATATTTCTGATAATGCGAACTGTGTGTCCTAGATTCATAAGTCTTCTCTGAAGCACATCAAAGGTCAAATATACCTGAGCGTGCCCAACGTGGGCTGCATCGTAAGGAGTTATTCCGCACGTATAAATATTTACGATCTCTGCGAGGCTCAGTTCGACCAGTTCTGACTGTTTTGTGTCATATATTTTCATTTTAAACAGTAGTTATTAAGATTGCTATTTGGGTTTTATGCCTGTTAATTTGATTGAAGCATGTCCTTTGTGTCTAATTGACGCAGATACAAGAACGGAGGTAAATGCTTCGACGGCAAAAGATAACTTAATCGATCCCACGTACACCCCTTTTAAATTCTTAATAGAATTTGTTAATTCCAGTGTCTGTTCAACCGCTTGATCGCTATCGCCAAAAATTACAACGTCTTGATCTAATTGAGTTTCCAATTTAAGTAACTGTTTTGCCGGCAAGTGATGAAATGCTCCAGTAACGGTATCTGATTTTAGCAGATTTGCAATTTCAAAGGCCATGGATCCCGAAGAGGGAATCACAGAATGCATTTCTTTGTTTTCCATAATCACCGAGTTGACCATAGATACAACCGTCTTATCTTTTAATTCATCTTTTAGGGGTCTTAAGGTTGCAATGGTTGCATCCCATGGAGTGGCGACTATTACAATTGGACATGTTGCCGCTTCTTGATTAGTTGCTCCCCTAGTTTTCAACCCATTATAATTAGCTATGATGTTATTTTCAACTTGCTTGGCTTTTTGTTCCTCACGAGAGCCTATGGTGACAACATGTCCAGCTTTTGCGAGTCTGACCGCAAGGCCACATCCTGCATCACCAGTGCCACCGATAATTCCAATATCGTATTTAGTATTCACACCTTTTAACCTTAGCTAAAAAAATAAAGGACGATTTCATGAACTTGTTAAACGAAAAAAAGCTTCTGATTACAGGAGTATTGACCGACGATTCAATCGCTTACGGAGTAGCCAAGTTAGCATTAGAAGAAGGAGCGGAGATCGTTTTAACTGGTGCTGGGAGAGCCCTATCGCTTACTCGGCGAACCGCAAAAAAACTTTCTGCCGACATAAGTGTTTACGAGTTAGACGTAACCCAACCACAACAGGCAGTAGATTTAAATAATATTCTTTCTAAGCGCTGGGACAGAATTGACGGAATCTTACATGCAATAGGTTACGCACCTCCCAATTGTCTCGGAAATGGAATCCTAAAGGCTAACTGGGAAGAAGTAGGTACCGCATTACAAATTTCAACTTATTCGTACAAATTGTTAGCTGAAGCTTTTCTAGAATTATTAAAAATGTCCCCGTCCCCTTCGATTGTGGGACTTGATTTTGATGCGAGTTCCGCTTGGCCAACCTATGACTGGATGGGAGTGGCAAAAGCAGGCCTGGAGTCTTTAAACCGCTACTTGGCAAAGGACTTAGGTGAATTTAATATCCGAGTGAACTTAGTTGCTGCTGGACCGATAAGAACTGTTGCGGCAAAATCGATTCCTGAGTTCAGTAAATTTGATGATGCATGGTCCTCACGATCTCCTCTAAAATGGTCTACCAAAGAACATATTGCAGTTGCCAAAGCCTGCATTTTGTTTTTTTCTGACTATCTACCACTTACCACAGGAGAAATTCTTCACGTTGACGGCGGTTTTCACTGCGTGGGAGCATAAGTTTAGTTTTATAGGATTCAGTTTAAATACTCAAATAACCAGAAACTACTTGCATATAAAAACAGCTCCAAAACTACTATTTTATGTTTTACGAATTAATCCAAAACAAAATTATGAGCTAATAAGCATTAATAAACGTTTTATGCCAAAACTTTATAAATAGTATTTTTCTTGTTTAATAATAGCCTAGTGGTTCTTAAACCAAAAGTAGTATAATTAAGTCTTAAGCTTCAGTTTTGGCAGCTTGTCGCTTTTGAGCAGCTTCAGCTTCTTTTCTAGCGCGCTCTAAAAATGCTGGAGATGCTATCATCAGTTTCATTGTCGTAATTTGTCTAAGTGCTTTTTTTAAATCTGCAGAATTAATGTCTATCTCGTTATTTCTGATCTTTCTTGCCAGCTCTTCTTCGTCAGTCACCCCTAAAGTAGCAAGCAGACGCGAATAGTCCGTGTTTAATTTATATCCTAAAGTATATTCGCGGTCAACTACGGCCAAAACACTGTATGCAATAGTTGCCAGTCGTTTCTTTTCTCCAACAGCCTCGGGAACAATCTCTGTCTGCAGATATTCCATAACCGCTGTGATTAGTTCGTTTAACGGAGGTGCATCTGAAAGTGCCATGGTATTTTTAAATCCTTTTTTTATTTAACCTATAAAAAATAATAAGTTTTATTCTTTAGACCAGTAAATTAACGCTTCATTGAGTTAAGCAAAGCCAAAATATCCCATTCAACTTCACACACCCTACGACCTAACAGAGCTTTGTCCAAAGATCTGTGAGATCCCTGTAAAAATGCTTGTGCCTGCATTAAAGACATAACTGCCCACCGAAGAGTGCAAGCCAACTCCCACCAACGCAAAAGAACCCGGTCAAATACTCTTCCAGAAGCATGTTCATAAGCAAATATAAGCTGATTATAAGCTCCAAACCCACCTACGGGTCCGGGACCGTTAAATCTCCAAGTCCTGACACAAAGCCACCCCAGGTCCTCAATCGGATCTCCAATATGTGAAAGTTCCCAATCGATTATCGCCCTAACTCCATCGTTGGCCACTATAAAGTTACCGTTTCGAAAGTCCCCATGTACGACTGTTGTCCCCATCGATTTGGGTCTACTTTGTTCTAAGGCTTTAATGGCCATCTCAAGTACTGGTCTGGCTTCACCCAGCTGATCAAGTTGATTCCTAAGCTGACTCAAAAGATCAATTTGAACTAAACCAGGAGCTGCTTCTAGAGGGATCGAATGGATTTTAGCGAGAGCCTGTCCCAACATTCCAGCCAAATTTGGTCTCAGCTTTTCTAAACTAGGATCTCTTAATATGGATCTTGGATTTGAAATACCTTCTACGAACTCCATAATCACAAACGGAGCTCCCAAAATCGATTCATCATCAGAAGTCATAATTACTCTGGGAACTGGAGCACCAGCATCTAACGCAGCTAACATTAGATTAGCTTCCGTAACTAAGCTTCCGGGCCTGGCTACACCAGGGGGATCCATCCTCAAGACTAACTTTGCGTCCATACCGCTTTCGGAATTAGCCATAAAGCTGAAGGTTAACCTAGAGGAACCACCTTCTAAAGGTTCTAATTGTGATATTTTGATACCAGGATCAGATAGTTTCCAAGAGATGGCTTGCTGCAAAGCATGTGTCAAATTGCCTGTTGACAAATTCCCGCTGGCAGCTTCTTCTCCTATGTCTTCAGTTGTCACTGACATATATTACACCTCAACTTAATTATCGGCATTTTCTTTATCAAGTTAAATTCAATTCAAAACTCGTACTCTAATCAGTATAATAACTATACTTTAACAGAAAAACTCATTAAAGGTTACATCATATGAACTCATTAATATACAATTATTAAAAACGAACGAACAGCGATTAAATGGATATTAACTATATTAGCAACAATTTATTTTAATTTCACATGCATAGGAAAAAACTGATTTTATAGGGAATTTAACCATTCAAATAGCGTTTAATGTTTAACCAGTTTCTGTAATTGAACAGAAAGCAAATCTACAAAACTAGAATCCTCGAGAACACAGCACAACTGGGATTAATTGAAATAACCCAAACCAAAATACAAAATATCAATCAATTCCGACTATTACGGTTAAGTTTATTTTGGTAACTTCTTTCAACTATGTGAAAAAATCTTAATCATAGGATTTAAAATAAAATATCCAAAAACAGGCAACGAGAAGTTTTACTTTAACTGCAGTAATTTATCAACAACTTGTAATATTTGGGTTTTTGCAAATGGTATTGTCGCTAAAGGTTCCAACCTATTAATCATTTGTAGCAGCGACTTACTAAAATTTCAATTATCGTGGAACATATAGGATGGAATAATGGCGATAGAAGAAGTTCTACCGTATCTCCTTTAATTGTACAAATATGAGGGCTACTATAGATAATTTGTTGAAATTCTAAGGAAAGTTTAAGCAAAAACCAATTGACAAAAGTCTAATGTTGATGATATAAACTTAAACTAACTTTACAAATAAAAGTTACATACATATCCTACATATAAGGAGATTAAAATGAAAAAATCTTTGGGAGTATTTTTTCCGCTATTATTAGTGGCATTTATTTTCGGAATCGTTACAATTCCTGCAGCCGCTTCTAGTCCAACTAGGGTCCATCTATCTAAAACCGTAGCAACATCAACTGGTCCTATAACTAATAATCCCACAGCAGGGGCAAAGCTTAATACAGGGGGCCAATGGGCATTTGAAACATCTCCTGTTAATATTCTCGCACCATCTACTGTAACTGTAAATACTACAATTCCTCCGTCGGACATGTCTACTGCGCTAGCTGCTAATTTAAATGGGCAATCACATGAATTTATAGAAACGCTAGCTGTTAATATGACTTTTGACGTAGGGAAGGTATGTTCTTTGCCTGGCAAATTCAATGTAACTTTAAATTCAACTGGAAGTTACAATTTATCATTCCCAATGTATTGTGATGTAACTCAGCCATTTTATAATGTACAAGTTTGGGTTATCGGAGGTTATCCTCCACAAACAATAAGTTAAGGTTTCGAAAACAATCGCTTGAGCCAAACCTCCTCTCCGACTTTCCTAAAACAGGATATTTTCTAGTTCTTGTCAAACCTCTCCGTAAAACCACCTGACAAAAGTTTGATTTGGTTTTAAATTTAAGCTAACTCAATTAACAAAAGTTACCTACAAATAAGGAGTTTAATATGAAAAGGTGGGTAGGCCTATCTATCGGAACTCTAATACTATCGTTACGGGTCACAATAACAATATTACATCAACCCACTAAAACAGCCAAAACAGCTACATCTGGGGGATTTATGGGCACAGCTCAGTCTATTTATGTTAAAATGACTACTTCCTAACTGCCCAATTTAAAGTTATGAATGGCTTCAACTGGTAATTATTATGGATGTACGGTAGCTAGTCAAAAAGCAACTTCTGAATTGGTTAATTTTAATTTCGGCACACAAGAAATAGAAGATGGTCAATGGGGAACAGAAGATCTAGCTAGCTATGGGTCCCAAAATTATTTTGTCTCTAATAATCAAATAATCCAAGCGGTTGAGACCTATATGAGTGCTTGGTATACTTACTGCCCAACAAGAAATTCTGGCCACACTTTAAACGTTATGATAAATACAAACAATAGCGCAAACTTTCGCGCATTTATATCAGATGGTTCTGGCATAGTATGAGCTGACTTGGTTAATCAGGTACATCAATAGTCACTAAACGCTTATGGCTGTAGCACGTACTGTAATGACGATTTTGAACTTGGGTTCTCAGGCACAGAACCTCAAGTCGATACTTAGATAGGTCAATACACCGCTGCAGCTGATTGGTCTTCGTTTTTAGGTTTTGGCGGATCAGCAGATGGGTGTAATTATACGTCTATATATTTTGCACCCGACGCACAAAATGCAACATATAGTGATAGCTGGACCCAATTAGGAATATTTGACATAATGTTTGCCAGTGGGTATGGATTCGTTGAATTCCAACAATATAATGAGTCTCTTAATAGTGTAGCGATATTTGGTAGCCAAAGTAATACAATTCAACTTGAATTCCAAGCAGTACAGTATGCAAATATATTAAATTATGAATATCAAGTAAGAGGCTATTTACCGATGTTGGATGCAACTATGACTTAATATTTGGCTTGCCAACAAAAGAGACCCTGTACAACAACCGATAATACTCCATCAACAGCATGAAACTATATGTTCAATGCTTTAAACCTTGGTAATAATTATGTTGCACGAGAAGAAGACTGGGGGGTATGTGGATCTATAACGCAGGAACAGATATGGGGGACGCAACTTGACACATCGTAGTAAACTATCAAAAGGAGGTAGTTATGTTTAAAAAACAGAATGAACAAGTTAAAAACTTAAACAGTTCAAATAAAAAAGGTTTCTTAATTACTAAGCGAAGACTTTTTATTCTTCCTCCTCTTGTACTGATTCTCTTAGTAATAGCTGTATCAGCAGGTTTGCTTAGTTCAAACAGTAGTTATAAAGCAAAGCTATCTGCAACTATAGGTTCAACTACTACTACACCAACAATAAAAGCACCGTTTCCAACTATTCCAGGATGTCCAGTAAAAATAACACCTGGAAATCTTATAGCTGGACAAAGAGGTTATGATTTCGCTTGCCAACAAATTGCCAAAATTAGAGCTCACGAAATCCCAACTCCAACAATTCCTCCTGCTACTCCTACTGTTAAGTTAGGTGCAGAAGTAACTGGGTCCGGCGGCAACGAGTGTTCACAAGCTTTTGCAGTTGTATACCACTCGGGTAATTCTGATAGCATTGCAACTTCAGAATATCAGGATATTGATTTGGATGGACATTTTGTATGTTTATTTTTCGGAATTCATTATGCTGTTGAGTCCCCTCTTTCATCGACAAATAGACCTAACCAAGGATACGTCGCTATCATGAGTGCTCCTTTAACTAAAAAGACTAATTCACAATACCCGATGGGGATACCGACAATTAATCCCAGCATGGTAGGACCGATATTAAGTTTCGATCCAGTAGCTGATGGTACGATTACAATGACTGGTATTAACGGAGATATTCTGTCAGTTTCTGATGCAGCAGGGAACAAATATACATTAAATGTGTTAGACCCCACACCAACACTTATCCCAGTTAATAGTTAATCTAATTGAATTAGTTACTATCAGTTAGAACCTATTAATTTACTTCCCCCAAACGTCCTCTCCGACTTTCTTAAAACAGGATATTTTTGTCTGACTGCTTCTTCTCTTTGACTTCTTTATCTCCGACGCCTTCGGTATCAGGATAGTTGACCAATTAGAATTAACAACAGAGGGCATATAAAAGAGAATCGTATCGAATGAGATCATACAGAGCAAAATCACAATCGATGAGCCAAGGAGGTGAAATCCAATAATTTAGCGATTGTAATAAATTAGAACCACAGATTTGAGAACTTCTAAGTGGGAAATTTCGATTAGCAGGTCTGGGGATTTTCAGTTAGCATCACCAGAATGGAAGATGGATGAGCTGGTGGGAGTGGTTCATCCATATCGTCATATCCGAAGAGCTGGTTATCTGTATATGTGCTTGTCATATAACAGTTCTCCTAGGCTAATAGAGGTTTTGTAAGTCTTTGACCAGGACAAATGCGCTTGTCATTTGCATATTTGTAAACAAAAACATCGAGTCGCACTGGCGGAGGTCACATCATACCTGAAGCGAGTGGAAGGTTCTGACCCACGATCCTAGTAGATCAATTCGTTCCTAATCTAGCCAATGGAGATTCAACTAAGACGTTATCCCAGCAATCTAAGCTGATCTACAAATAGAACCGGTTCACATATAACTACTTTTCTGACAGCAATGGAACCAATAAAACGTTCTTTTACGTTGTTCCCAACCGCATTTCGTTTAGACAAACTTTTAATTTGCAAAGTAGATTTGAAATATGAAATGACTTGCGATAAGATAATTAAGCTAACAATGTTCATTCGGTCCGTTCGTTTAGTGCATTATATTGCTTGATTTTATTTACCAACACTAATGGGACAGATGTGAGTTTTTAGTGTATTGCCATCGGAAAAATTATTTCAATTTAAAATTCGGCGGTTCTAACTTAAGTATCAGTTAAACAAACTAAAATAATTATGAAAATACGATTCCCTGTTACATTATTTGCGTCCATTCTGGCAATCTCTATTTTGCTTACTTCCTGTTCTTCGCCCGCTTTACCCAATCAAGCTCCTGCGGTTACAAATTCAGCCTTTTTTACCGGTCATGGTTCGATAGATAACGCATATGTTATTGGAGCACATCCTGGAGAATCCTTAAATCTAGTGAATTCCAACAATCAAATTGTTCAAACATCAAAGGCAAGCTACTTAGGAAGCGCTGTTTTCAACTACGTGATACCGGGATCAGGATATTCGATACAATCAAGTTACAATAATAAGGTATACGGTACTGGGAGTTTTTCTGTAATGTCCCCCACCGACATACCGCCTGAATCATTTTATTCAAGTCAGCATATGCATGTAGGATTAAACTACATTAAAATGCGTGACGGTATTACACTGGCTGCGACATTGAGACTCCCCGCAGGTAAAACTTTGTCAGATGGTCCTTTCCCGACGGTGATAGAGTATTCGGGCTATTCAATTGGAGCACCGGGAAATTTTCTAAAAGGGCTTATTGGAATACCGCAAAAATATCCGGCTCCTAGTTCATCCACCGTAATAGGATCATTTTTGGCTCCATCTCTCGGATTTGCATCAGTTGATCTTCAGATGCGCGGAACTGGCTGTTCCGGGGGAGCTTATGACTTGTTTGGTCCGCTTACAGCTGCGGACGGATACGATGCGGTTCAAATAATCTCATCGCAGTCTTGGGTGAAAAATCACAAAGTAGGGCTTGTGGGAATTTCATACTCTGGCATTTCGCAGTGGTTTGTCGCAGCCACCAGACCACCGGGACTTGCTGCAATCGCACCCATGAGTCCGACCAATAACCTATATGATACCGGTTACCCCGGTGGAATGTATAACAACGGCTTTGCTGCCGAATGGATTCAAGAGCGAATAGTCGCAGCCCAAGCAGCACCGAAAGGTGGACAGGAATGGGCCAAACAAATGATAGCACTGGGCGATAAAACATGTCTGGCGAATCAGGTTTTGCATCCCGATACTTTAAATGTACATCAGATTATGACCCAAGCAATCCATTATATACCGTCACTTTTTAATGTCAGGAATCCATCTTTGAATGCCGAAAAAATAAACGTTCCAGTTTTGTTGGCAAGTTCGTTTCAAGACGAAGAAACCGGGGGGCAGCAAATAAATCTGCTATCTTATTTGAAAAATGATGCCCACGTATATTCAACTCTTACTAACGGAACTCATATTGATCCTCTGGGACCGGCAAATATAACTAAATGGCTTGAGTTTTTACAGATATTCGTTGGAAATGAAGTGCCTCACGCTGTACCAGGCTTTTCAACTTTGATGAATCTGGTTTACCAACAGTTGACCGGATCTGCTACTCCAATAACATTGACTCCCATGCAGTTCGTAAATGCGAAAAGCGTATCTCAGGCAAAGCAGGAGTTTGAAAAATCAACTCCTCGAGTGGATGTTTTTTTTGATAACGGTGGTTCGTCCGTCAATCCAGGCGCTATGCAGCCAGAATGGAGTGCATCATTTAACAATTGGCCGCCGAAATCTGCAACCGTTACAACCTATTATCTTGGTGTAAATGGTGGATTGACTACTTCAAATACATCTCAGACTTCAGATGTATCTTACAAACCGGTGCCGCTTCTTCCGCGCACAGACCTTCCGAGCGGCAATGTTTGGGCTAACTTGCCACCATATCAATGGAATCCAGTTCCAAGCGGCCAAGGAATCGGGTTTATTACTAAGCCCCTAACTCAAGATGAAGTAGTCGTAGGACCAGCCAGTTTGAATTTAATGTTAAAATCAACGGCTCCCGATACGGATATACAGGTCGAAGTTTCAGAAGTTCTGCCGAATGGGAAAGAGATGTACGTTCAATCTGGCTGGCTTAGGGCGTCAGATCGAGCCTTAAATACAGCTGAGTCAACAGTTCTGCATCCTTCACCGACTTTCTATAAGTCCACTGCGTCGCCATTGCCTAAAGGTAAATTTACTCTTGTAAGAGTTCCGATATTTCCGATTGGATTTGCTTTTAGGAAGGGTTCAAGGTTAAGAATCGTTATATCTGCCCCTGGCGACGATACGCCGGAATGGGCATTTGATACATATCAGACAAACGGTACAGTCACAAACACAGTCGAACTTGGGGGTAGTCAGCCGTCTACATTGGTGCTGCCTGTAGAAGCTAAAATAACGCCCAAAGATCCACAGCCGCAGTGCCCTTCTAATAGAGGCGAACCTTGTAGGACATATGTACCAGAATCCAACGGCGGATAAAGCTATTGCTTTCAAGTTGGTTGATTCTTCAGAAAATACTATTGAATAAGGTTCCAGCAAGCCGAAAAAGCCTTTATATTACACTGAAAGGTTAATAGATTGTTTGAGCTCACTTTATCGATAAAGTGAGCTCTCTGCTTCAATGGGTACATAGGTGTTGTTTTTCAGTGATCCTTCAATTAAAAACTGGATATGAGGTGGTAGATGAATAATATTGCAGATTGTTCTTTTCTTTACCTTTCCACCTTGTCTATAAGACTGTGCGACTAAAACAGTTAGATACTCACGGCCATCCCTTCGTTTACTACGCAATCTAGTTACGTGCTTTGCACTACTGTATTTGCCCACAATTCAGATCTAGCATCCGCCAAATTCAACTGCAAAAATTAGTACTTACTACACATCACAGAAAATAACCCCACCAACAGACCTGATAAAAAGGCAAAAACCGTATTAACTTCGGTTATGAGTGATATTAAAAATGATGCAAACCTAGAAACTTATTTACTATCTAAATTTTCTAAAAACAAAGGAGCGAAGACCTGATTCCGTAGGCATGAGACATACCATTTTTCTCGCTCTGGAGTTTTATCTACTTAATAATATATTGTTTAATCTTTGGCTCAAAAACTTACATTATGATACTTTAATGCCATATTTTTTACAAAGATCAACCCAACGATCTTTGTTTTCAAAATCTTCAGATAGTTTAACAGATTCGTTTTTTAGATCAAGTTCTATAAAACTACCACTGTTGTACTCTAACCTGTAAGTATCGTCAAAAGGATCACTTAGTGTAATTGGTTGATCAGCTCTAGCAACCGAATGTTTTAACAATTTAATGATCTCAAACTCAGATTCGGTATAAAGATTTAAATCGTCTGACAAAACTACAAATCCACCGAGAGCATACATGCATATAGCTGAAAAAATGCGTTTCTTGTCTGATAGCCTAGTTCTAGTAGGTCTCAATAGTAGACAGTCTGGATCGTTTATCCAGAGACGACGATGCATAGGTGACCTTAGAATGCTAGCATACAGAGCATTTTTTAATGCGGGGGATGACTCCGGATAACCAGGTACCTGAACAATACCAGGCGAATATTTAGGTGCGGTGTCAGGAGATACACGCATCGCATCCACTATCCCCACTGCCTGCAACAATGGGCAACCACATCCCAATAAAAAACTATCGTCAGAAATCGCCTCTCTGATGGTATTAAGACCGAGTACAAGCGATTCAGCTCTAGTAAGTTCATAACTTTTATGCCTTATTCCTCGAATTCCAGCAGCATAACAGAAATCTATTTTGTGGTAGGTAAAGCCCATCTGAGTCAATTCCGAAAAAGTATTCTTTAAGTACTCCGTGGCCTTCGGATTGGTCGTATCCAAACTATAAGCAGCACCCCGCCAATTAATTTTGTTCCAGATGGCTAGCAATGGTTTTCCTTTTTTATCTTTAACCAACCAGTCTCGATGTTCTTTATATACGGAACTATCTTTTCCTATTAAAAACGGAGCAGTCCAAATTCCAGGTTCAATTTCTTTGTCTCGACAGTTTTTTACAAACTGTCCTAATTGATTTTCTTTAAATCGATCCTTAAAAGAAAGCCAATCTCCCAATGCAGTAGCATACCCATCATCTAGTTGCATTAAATCCAAGCCAAGCTTATCTGCAATAGGTAAATTAGAATCCAGATCCGACGGAGATATCTTCATGAAGTAGTTATACCAAGAGCACCATCCAAACCTATTTTTGGTTTTGGTTCTGGCATCTTGTAGCTCGGACACAATATCAAGATAGTTGCTGTAGAGTATTCCCGAGCTTTCAGAAGTAGAAACCCATATAGGGTCAAGTTTTTTAGACAATCCGGGGTTGATTGTAATATTGTCAAGATAAATTACTGCTACAACCTCATCTTTATTAGAGAAAAATGAAGTTAAATTAGTTCTTCCTGTAACCGCCCCGATAATTGCAGCATCTGAACTATCTTTTGTGGTTTTACACAGAAAGAATTGATCTGATCCAGCTACCCTTCCAGCCAACGTATCGTCTATGTGATAGGTGGACCTTACCCATTTCGGCGGAATCAGCCGTAGCGGTTTAATAGCATTCCCCGTTAAAGGGGCTACTGGAGACCAACTTTGCCATCCGTGTTCTAAAAATTTAACTGGTTTGAGATCAAAAAATAGAAATAGTTTATCGAGATAGACTTTACTGTTGGATTTTTTTGGGTTATCGTCAATATTTTGAAGTTCAATATTAACTAAACACCCGGAATTTAAATCTTTACAGTCGATTACCACTTTAATTTCATTAAAGACTTTTGATCCTGTTTCAAATTTTAAGCGGTTTAAGGTTTTAGCTCCATAGATCGGATGGATAGAATTATTCGCATCGTTAGATTTTGCTAAAGCTATTTCCTTAATCACAATAACAAAAATGTAACCAGACTAATTGTCTCAGATTTTATAGTACAGCTCACAAATTACCTTTCAATCTAAGGTTACTTTGTGTGTAAAATAAATTCAACTGTTTATAAAATTGATTCAAATATCTACCGCACCAGTAGCAAGCTTTAAATCTTCAATCAGACCAATAGAAAAGTCGTTAATTTCACCAATTGGGACAATCGATGTCATTATCTGATTAGTTTTATACTTCGTTGCCAAATTCAAAAGTTTTCCCCAAGTTACCTCTTTGGTAACCTTAGCTTTGCCATCGGTTACAAAAATTACAAATGGTATTTTGTCTTCAGATTTAAGCTTAAGTAAATCATTTAATACTTTTTCCAATGCCATATACAAAGGAGTATTGCCTTCAAATTTCAAACTTTTAAGCTTTTCTTTTACGAATTCCACAGATCCTGTGGGTTCACAAATCAAATCGATTCTGTCCTTGCCGAAAGTATAAATTGCAACTTTTATTCGGGTCTGATATATCGACTGAAATAAAGAGTTTATGAACTCTTTTGCAAATTCAAGTCTTTTGGCCGCCCCTACTGATTTTGAAACATCCAAAACTAGTACTACTACAATTTCGCTATTTTTTTGAACTTGTTTGAAGCGAAGATGATCATAAGTTATGTCAAGTTTAGAACCTCGCTGACTGCATTCTGAAATGGCTTCAAATATTGTACCAATTATTGACAGCTTTGCATTTGAAGAGTCGGCTGAATTTGCATCCACAAGTTTGAAAGGTGACCGTTCAGATTGTGGTTCTGCTGAGCCTAACTTATGTGGAGTACTTTCTTGTCTAAGCTTTGCGATTTTAAGCACATTGTTTATCCTATTTACCTGATAGGGATTCGGTAACATACCTGCATAATCAATTACAGTTACCGTGCCATCATCATGCCCATGATCCTGTGTCACAATTTCATTGTCACCACTACCGCTATTAACTGCACTTCCGCTAACATCGGAACCATACTCTAAGTTATTCGGGTTTTTAGTATTGGGAAACTTTGAGTCTGGACTATTAAGTTGAGATGCTGATGTAGATTTTGATTTAGAAGTATTGGCGTTTAGCTCTAAATCGCTTTCGTCGAGATTATCGGCTCTTTTAGCATTATCACTGCTATAATTTTCGCCGGTATAATTTTCACTTGTATAATTTTCACTTGTATAATTATCGCTGGAGCCTTGATTGCTTTCGGTCGATGCAGAATCAATTATTTCGTTAGATGATTGAACATGTTCTGTTTTCCCTCCTTTGAAACTTTCGGACTCTCCGCTTAAAATAGCTTCAATTGGATGAGTTTTTGTTTGGGTAGTTAGTTCTGCGTCATCAGCACCAATAAGTTCGCTTAGGTGTTTTGAGGTACGGTGATTTAATACGAAAGGAGCTACTTTCATTAGATGCCCGACTTGTACAGCGGAACTCCCCATTAATCCAGCTAATGCTCTTGCGGCCAAAACCAGTACAATGTCGCTTCGAAGCCCCTGGACATTAGCTTCAGTGGAAATCTCGACAGCTTTATGAACAATTTCATCAGATAATTTTGGATCGATAGGGTTACCAACAGCTTTTGACAGTCTTTCTTCATTTAATCTATAGCTTTCATAGAAACTTTCTGGATTTTCATTATATTTAAGTCGGTTATATACTATCTGTTTTCTCAATTTCACATCACGAGGTGCAGTAACGTTTACTGTAAGTCCGAATCTGTCAAGTAACTGAGGTCTTAATATGCCTTCTTCTGGGTTCATCGAACCGATTAATACGTACTTAGTTTCAATTCTTAGTGACATTCCATCACGCTGAACATTTAGATAGCCCGTTGTTTGAGAATCAAGCAAAGCATCGGTAAGATACGGAGCCAAAAGATTTATTTCATCAACATACAAGACGCCCCCATTTGCCTGTGCCAAAATTCCTGGTTTGTATTCGAATTTAGAATCTTTTAATACTTTAGAGTAATCAACAGAACCCAAGAGACGATCTTCTGTGATACCAAGTGGTAAGTCCACAAAAGGCTTGTGTCCAAGAAGCATTGCAAGCGACCTTGCAGCGGTAGTTTTAGCAGTTCCTTTGTCGCCTGTCAATAGTACTCCACCCAACTTTGGTTCTCTAGCTACCAACAACAAACTCAAAACTAGATCTTCCATACCGACAATCGCAGACAATGGAAAACAAACGTTCTCTTGTTCGGTTACGTATTTTGCACTGTAAGTTATCTCATTGCTCATTTAAATCTCTTATCACATTATCTCATCAATTTCTTCGGCCTCTAAAATTGCGTTTTTTAGAATGCTAATACTATCTGGATCAGCATTCCAAAGGTTTCGCTTATTTGCCTCCAACAGTTTTTCTGCGATAGCTTTTAAGGCCCAAGGGTTGTGCTTTTTGATAAAATCTTTGGTTCCTACATCTTTTATATATGCATCGGTGATCGAGTCATACATCCACTTCTGACTTATATTGGCAGTTGCATCATATCCAAAAAAGTAATCTACTGTAGCGGCCATCTCAAAGGCTCCTTTGTAGCCGTGTTCCTTCATTGCATCTATCCACTTTGGGTTGACAACTCTGGTTCTTACAACTTTGGCTGCTTCCTGCTCTAAACTCGTAATCTTAGGTCTGTTTAAATTGGAGCTATCTCCGAAAACTGCAAGTGGTTTATTCCCGCTTAACGACCTGATAGCAGCTACCATACCTCCATGATCCTGGAGATAATCATCGGAATCAAAAATATCATGTTCTCTATTGTCTTGATTCTTTATGGCAATTTGTGTTGTCGCCAGACGATGAGCCCATTTTTCGAATGCAGGCTGTCCGTTTTGATTCTTTGAGTAACTGTATCCTCCCCACGTCAGATATATAGATGCTAAATCTTCGTCGTTGTCCCAATTCTTATTTTCCAACACATTAAGTATCCCCGAACCGTAAGCACCCGGTTTGGGTCCAAATATTCTTATTTCGTCGCTACTTAAATATAATGGGTTATCGTCTTCTTTTGAATTTTGGACTAATTCAAAGGCACGATCCAATAGCTCTGTAACTTGTGGAAACGCATCTCTAAAAAACCCGGAGATTCTTACCGTTACGTCAATCCTCGGCCTGTTAAGATCTTCTCTTTTTATAAGATCCAATCCTATTACTCTGTTTGTCAGTTCATCCCATTTTGGTCTGACACCAATAAAAGCTAAAATTTGAGCGATATCATCTCCGTGAGTTCTCATATTTGCAGTCCCCCACACTACTATAGACACCGACTTTGGAAACTCTCCTGTTTCCTTTAGGGACAAATCTATAACGCCGTCTGCTAACTTGCATCCCATTTCATAAGCAATCGGTGTAGGTACCGTCTTAGGATCCAAAGAGTAGAAATTTCTACCTGTGGGCAAAACATTTAACATCCCCCGAGTAGGTGCTCCAGAAGGACCCGATTCAACAAATTTTGAGTCGAGAGCTTTGAGCAACCCATCGAACTCGTCTGTTGTCTTCCTGAAAGCCACTAGGACTTTCTGTACTATCCAGTTTTTAACCAACTCAAACTGCTCTATAAGTTCTGGTTTAATATCAAAAACTCTATCGTAGAAAGAAATATCCTCATTTGCTACACTCAGGCATCTGGCGATAAATGATTTAGAATTCATTTCGATCTTTTCTAGCTGTTTTAAAGATAAAGCATCTACTTCAAAGCCTAAGTTCTGAGCGATAAGCTCTCTTAAAGAAGGTATCGAACCCTGTTTAATTCTAGAAACGGAATCTATAAGCTCTATCAGTTTCTCTCCAGTTGGTGGTTCTCCAAATACGTGAAGTCCGCCTCGAATTAAAGAGTCTTTGAGTACACATAAGTATCCATCTATTTCCCCCAACAAAGAGTCCATATCCTCATTATTCGGATCAAAATTGGTCCCTTTAAGCCAGGGGTAGGCATCTGCAAGGTTCTTATTCATGCTTAGATCCTGATTGATCTTAGACTCAACGAGTTCTGCCCATAGTTTCTTGCGGATTTGGGGAAGTTTTTCAGGGTCCATTGAAGCAATATTAGCGTACTCATCCAAAATTGCTTCGATAGAAGAAGTGTTACCGTACAAGTCAGCTTTTGTCATCGGAGGTACCATGTGATCCACTATTACGCCATGAGCTCTTCTTTTTGCCTGAGTGCCCTCACCGGGATCATTAACTATAAATGGATAAATTAAAGGGATGTCGTCTATCGTTACGTCAGTAGCACAACTATCTGACAGTGCGATGCTCTTCCCGGGTAGCCACTCCAGTGTTCCGTGTTTGCCTAAATGTATGATCGCATTAACTTTTTTAACTTTGTTTAACCAATAATAAAAAGCAAGATAGTAATGTGTAGGAGGCAAGTCTGGAGAGTGATACACCGCCACTGGATCAATTCCAAATCCTCTCGGTGGTTGAATGGCAACGATAATATTGTTATATAAAAGTCCTGAAAACTTAAAGTCATCCGATCCTATACCAATGGACCCAGGTGCTACCCCCCAGAACTTACTTACATAATCCTGAAATTCTTTCGGCAGAGAACTGAAGTAGGCAACATACTCTTCAACTTCCAAGTTCCCGATAATATTCTCTCCCACTCCGGAACTGATATTCGTTTCATCGTAGCTAAGACCCTGTGCTAACTTAAACATAATCTTCTGAGCGTCGAATTTATCACCAGTATCAGAGCCCGTGTTGGTGTCTTTAACTTCTGTTTTGACAGATTTTGTCTCAGTAAGGTTATATCCGTTGTCAACCAATAAATTTAAAATATTGACCAACGACAACGGTGTGTCAAGCCCAACGGCATTTCCGATTCTAGACTTTTTAGTAGGATAAGCACTCAGTACAATGGCGACAACTTTTTTTGAATTGTCCAACATGGATAACTCTATAAGCTTTTTTGAGTAACCTACAAGTTTTTTTACTCTAGAATGATCCACTCGATATGCAACTATCGGTGTTGGTCGTATCGATTTCAAAACAGGGCTACGATCAACAAAATCTGACGTCCAGTTGTAAGTTAAGTCCAGCTCTTCTTTAAACGCAAAACACTGACCTATGATCCTTCCGTCAAACTCAGGTATGGCAACTGACATTGCGACATCAATCGGACTCAGTCCTATCTGCGAGTTAATCCACGTACTTCTGCTACTACTCGAGACAATAGCCTGCAATATCGGAACGTCCAAATCTTTAAGCTTTGAAGATTCCCAACCGTCAAACCCCCAGTTGTCTTCATGTGAAACCCCTGCCGCCCAAGTAGTCGTAATGACAAGATTTACCTTATGATCTTTAAATACTGAAATTACACTATTGTCCGTTAAGATATCTTCTCTCAATGAGTAACAGTAAACGCAGACTACCGAACACCCCGCTTTTTCAAACTCTCTAATTAGAGTATCTATATATAGGGTATTCGATGCCAAAAACTGTGCCCTATAAAATACGATGCCAACTCTGTAAGAATCTGATTGATTTATATATTCATTGTTACGAGTATCTAATTTGTTAGTCAACTTCGATGAATAGTAAATTCCCGTTTTATTTATTATCTGAGGAGCCTTATATAATATGTCTTGATTCAAAAGGTTTGCAGCCAAAAACTTAATCATATTCATAAAGTTTTCTTTGGCTCCGGAAGTTATATACTTCAAGGCTTCAACGATTATTTTGGCCTCTACATTTGAATATTCAGACATTTGCCTATCAAAAAAATCTTCTCCGCCAAAAGCTAGTAAGAAGATACCTTTTTTATCACAAGATGTGCGAAGCCTTGACAGATAGTTTTCAACACCTTTTGAACCTTTAAGGCGTCTAATCATAACTATTTTGATATTTAGAACATCTATAAGCTCATCTAAAACACTAAGATCGCTGTTTTCAAAAAGTTCAATAGATTCGGCAAGCAAAAACGGAAATTCCTGTTTTAAATCTTCTGCGGCAAGTCTGAATGTAAGCCTTTCTGAATCTGCGTTTGTCAACATTAATATCATCGTTTAATTCGTCTTTCTCAATTACTATGCCTACTCGCCGATTAAGCTCAAGTCAAGTATTTTTCTTATATTGACAGAATCCGATAATAGTTTGGCAACTGCATTAACAAAGTTATCTTTTGCTTGCCAATAGCTATAGGGTTCGAATACAACTTCTTTATTAACGTTTTTAGCTACTTTTCTTAAAAAAGCATACCTGAAATCGTCATTTTCAAAAATACCGTGAAGTGATGTTCCATAGATTAACCCATTGGCTCCTGCTGCACCTTCTGTAAGCTCGAAATTAGTTCCTATCGATATCCAAGGCTCGTTTGAAACGACTCGTCCATTCTGAATCTGATAACAACTAACTGTTATTAATCGTCCATCTAAAAATACTTTTCCTTCGTGTCTTGCCAACAATTTCATTTTCTCAAATTCCGTATAGACATCCAAATATCCAAAACTTTCTATTTTACCACTTTGGGATTCAACATCGTCGATAATATATTTGCCCAACATTTGATACCCCCCGCAAATCCCTAAAATTAACTTGTTCTTTAGTGTTAGCTCATGTAAAAAACTATCTCCTCCGCGTTTTCGGAACCATTCCATATCAGCAACCGTTGACTTAGTTCCAGGTAGAATTAAAAGGTCGCTATCGGCTAAATCCGACAGTTCCGATGACAAATTTAAATTAACGTTTAAATCCAAGCGAAGCGGGTCAAAATCTGAAACATTTGACAAGTGAGGAAATTTAACGACTCCTACATTTAAAACAGAACTTTTAGTAGAAAAACAAGGTTCTAAATGACTATAAATCTTTTGTAGGTTGTTCTCGTTTTTTAAAACCAAATTATTTAGCGAGTAGCTATCTTCTAACTCAATCGGGATCAAATTAAATTTACCAAGCATTCCCAATGAATACAGTCCGGTAAGGTCTTCTATTATCTTCAATCCACCATCAAACAGCGAAAGATCTCCGCTGAATTTGTTGATCATAAATCCTTTTAAGTATTTTTTCTGAGACTCTTTTACGACTTGTACCGTTCCTACAATCGATGCGATTACTCCCCCTCTTTCTATATCTCCTACCAAAATTGCATTAACTTTGTGTCTCTCACATAATCCTAAATTTACTAAATCAGGTTCAGGCAAATTAATTTCAGCTGGAGATCCAGCCCCTTCTAAAATAACTATGTCAAAAGTTTCCATCAACTCTTCCAGGGAATCATCCACTTTATTGAGCAGGCTAGCTTTGCTAGCATAGTAGTCAGTTGCAGCGAATTCTCCGATATTCTGACCTTTAACCATTACTTGTGATTTACCCATACTTGTAGGTTTTAAAAGTATTGGGTTCATACAAGCAGTGGGTTCAACATTTGCGCTAAAAGCCTGAAGTGCCTGAGCTCGTCCAATTTCGGCACCATCTAAAGTGACATATGAATTTAGTGCCATATTTTGTCCTTTAAACGGTGCCACTTTAAGATTTTGATTCGCAAAGAGTCTGCATAAGCCAGCTACAATCACTGACTTACCAACATCTGAACCAGTCCCTAAAATGCTGATAGCCCTAGCCATCTATTATTTACCCACTCCACTACTTACAGCTTCTAATGACCTCAGTACTGATTTAATTTGTGATTCACATGGCACAGCAATTCTTACATCGTTTTCTAGTCCAAAGGATTTGCAACTTCTAATAAATATTCCTCGTTTACCAAGTGGAACCAATAAGTTAGATGCATTATAAACTAAAACGTATGGAGCGTCAGAATTAGAAGTTTTGTATCCGAGTTCGGATAACTTATCAACTAGTAAACCCCTAAGTTCGCTAATCCATAGATTCCACTTAATCAAATCTGTATTAGATAAAAGCTCAGGAATAACAGCTAAACCAAGAGCGTTAACGGACCACTTGGGAATACTACGTTTTAAAAGGTTAATCGTATCTTCATTATTACAATAGATGTATCCAATTCTAAGTCCTGGACAATTGTACAGCTTGGTTAAAGACCCCAACACTATACTATTCTCTCCGTTTTCTTTCCTAGTCCACATGCCAGTAGAAAGTTGATAGTATGCCTCGTCCCAAACGTCAGCTGTTTGGTAATCTTCGGCTAAAACGCCTGTGGGATTGTTAGGATTAGACCTCCAAAGTTTGCCTACTTTTGGATCTATTTTATTAAGATGCATTTTATAGAGGGAAAACTCCGGCTCAAAAAAGTTACCAATGGGAAAAGCATTTGCAACTAAAGCGATAGCCTCTGAAGCCCCGTTAGTAATTAATACTTTGTTTTTGCTGACACCGATTGTTTCTGCTAAACATCCCGTAGCATAATCTGCGTTCGGATAACTCTTAAGGTCATCTAGATGCTTTGCAACAACAGTTTTAATATCTTCGGCAAATGGATTCATTGACTTTGCCAAATCGATGACACTGTTAGGGTCTATGCTAAACAACTTTGCTATACCAAAAGTAGCATCTCCGTGATCTATGTTAACCATTGCGTCAAACAGTTTTTTTTCTACTTCATCCACGACTACTTTTACTCCGCTTTAACATTAGAAATGCGAACCTGGTTCCACTAACAGAAATCAAAAATGCAATAGCAATCTTTTTTGACAGAGCGATAGCCAAGGATATATCGTCAATCTTCGGCTGTCTTGCGTTACCATTTAACACAGGTCTGTGATCTACCTCACTGCCATACATTACGTCTCCACCCAGTGTTACATTCAATATAGTGGCAAATCCCGACTCAATTAACCCTGCATTTGGAGAAGGATGTAATTTTCCGCCCAACCTATAGTCTTTAATTGCATTAACTAATTTTTTAGGACTTAAAATTATCAGTAAAACGAATGAAATTCGTGCTGGAATAAAATTTGCCAAATCGTCCATCTTCGCTGCGAAGTACCCGAACTCACTGTAAGCTTCATTTTTGTGTCCCACCATTGAATCCATTGTGTTTACCGTCTTGAATACCAAAACCGCTAGATCCGAAAACAAAGATCCGTAAAATAGCGGAGAAATTACAGTATCAGTAGTATTTTCAGCGACAGACTCAATAACCGCTTTAACAATTCCATCTTCTTTGAGATCATCCACATTTCGTCCAACTAAGGCTTTAAGATTGTGTCTAGCAGACTTTATATCGTTTACCAATAGATTTTCTTTAATATTTAGTGCTTCTTTATAAAGTGCATTAGAAGCCAAAGCCTGGTTGACGATAAAAAAGTAGATAAAAGCTGACAAAATCAAATTTGCTGGATGTAACTTCGATTTAGATATGACTTTTATGCTTCTATATAACAATATAACTGTAGAAATACTTATAGACACATAGAAGAATCCCGCCAGTTTTGACTTTTTATATACTGTTTTTTCCACGATATGAAGTAAATGTCCCAACAGTCTAATTGGATGCCACTTGGAGTTTGTTAATTCACCTACTTTAAGATCCAAACAATATGAGGTTGCAGTGAGAACAAGTTTCACCATCTTGTAATCCCCATAAGTAGTCCAGCCGTTTCAGAAATTAGAATTGCAGCGCCTATCGTATCTCCATTTATACCGCCTAGCCTCTTTGTAGCCAATTTAAATAAACATATCGTAACCATCAGCATCACGACGACAGTTACAACCAAAAACAATATTACAAATGAAAATCTAAAGTTATCTACAAAATAGATTCTAAAATATTTATCATATGTAACTCCGGAGATCAATACCATTAGTATGCAAATAAAAAATTGAACTGCTAATTCAAATTTAGAAACTTTATTCTCGAAGACTTTTTTAGCCAAATAACTGTTTTCAATAACGGGAAAATAATGGCCAACAATAAAACAAAGAGCTCTTGCCAAAGCAGAAATCGTAGCAAAAAGGAGTATGAAACCCAATACACCAGTAAAAGGAGAGCTAACATATCGAACGTAAACCGAAAATCTGATAAGTACCAACATCAAAGTAAGTACGAATCCAAACGCACCAATATTAGGATCCTTAAGAATTTCCAGCCTTTTGGATCTGCTTTTTGAGCCTAGCAATGCGTCGCTTAAGTCTGATAGACCGTCGTAATGCAGAAATTGAGTTAGGATACCGTCAAATAGTAATGTAAATCCTGCAGCTACAAAGGTACCAAACAATCGATTAAAAGTAATCATTATAACGGCATCTAAGGATCCTATTAAAATTCCCACCGCCCACCAATAGTCTCTTCCTCCATCTTTAAATTCTGATTTATTGGCTTTCGTTGGTATAATTGTCAAGAATGACAGTGCATCAAAAAATCCCATCTTAATTGGACTCCGCAACAAATAGATCTTCTAATATTAAGGTTTTACCAGCAACAACTAGCAGCGTAAGATCGCTGACTGCCGAAATCCTTTGATTTAGTTTCCCTAAGTTTTCACGATAGGAATTTGCTGTCTCATTTTCTGCGTGAATTGACAACCCAACTTCATCTGATACTAAAACTGTAAATTTACTTCTTGTCTTTAAAACATCAACCAAATCTGTCTGCAGTTGAAAGTCGTTATTTAGTAGACCTAACCATGTCGAAACCGAATCTACTAGAGAATATCTGTCTTCATTCAAAAAATTGATCAAATCTCTCGCATCTTCACCGGTTTCGATAAGTTCAAACATATCTTTACGTCGCATTCTATGTAGTTCAACTTTGGTTTCGAATTCCTTATCTGAGCGTATCCAATCCAAGGGAGCAGTTGCCACGTAGTACAGCTTGCTATTACTTTCTATCCTCTCTGAAAGCAATATCGAAAGCTTTTCTGCAATTTCAGATTTACCGCTATTAGCACCTCCTATAACAAATACAGTCTTAAGGTTTTTTTGGAATAGCCGATCTAAAAAGTTATTTGTCATATATTTAAGCGTCCTCGCGCTATAAGTTTTCTGATAATTCAGACTAATAAGTTAGCTAGGTTTCCAGACTTATAGTTCATCGCTTTCCCAAGTCTTCCAGTAATTAAACCGTGACATAATTTGGTAAGCTCCCTAAATACTGTTGCGGGACAGTACCGGATTTACACCAGTTTCCCTGCGCCAACGTAATATACTTTACTATATTAAGGTATCGATTGATTCAAAAATGTTATGTTTAAATTAGTTCCAAAAAACCTGTAACAAAACAAATTTCATAAAATATATTGTTTATATATCGTATGACTTTAGGAA
>JAJYVQ010000145.1 GCA_021791915.1 Actinomycetes bacterium
CTGAAATAAGATATCAAGCAAAATCTAGTTAACCTATGTTAAAATTTCAGTCGTGGAAACTAGTTCAATTTCACTTAAAAATCAAACAGAATTAACTAGTACGACTTCAACTCCATCTTCAAAAAACGCATATTCCCGCTTTTTTTGTAACCTACCCCTTTTAGTTGCTAATTTCTTTTATATTTTACCTGTTCAAAGGCCAAAAACTACTACTGGTTCAACCAAAAATGCATCAGTTCCTACAGTTTCAGGGGATAACCCTGTGAATAGTTGGGATCCGAGTTGGGAGAGCGGCTGGGGTTCTTGCTGGTTTGATTGTTCTAGCTCCGGACTATCAAATCCATTCAATGGGGTAAGTTATACTAAAAATTGTTCGTTCATGTCATGTGCTGGAAATGTAGGTGATGAGTGGGTAGGTGGTGAGGTATATGCTCATTTTGTAGAATCTCTCGCTACTGATAACAATTTTGCCTACTATATGGTTCAGGCAACCTTATTTCAATATTATGATTATACTCCGAGTCAATTAGATGATCTGAATTCGTGTTCAATCAATTTAGGGAGTGAAACAGCGTCTGAGATTATGCAGACAAATGCTCCTTTTTTGCTTACTTTTACCGTAAATATCGATACTTATACAGTTAGTCATTTAATTGATCAGCAAATATTTGAAGATTTGGTTGGCAAAGCTGCAGGTTCGGTGACTCCAGAGTTTGAAGGTGAAGGTCTCGTAAGTAGTATATTAGCTACTGCTGATAATAAATTAGGCTCAAAGGTTGAATCTGATTTAATTGCGGTAATGGCTAATCATTTTTTTCCAAGTTTGCCATTTATAAATATCCAGAATGTTAGCTTTAACATTAAATGTTAGACATTACGAAGTTATCACCATAAATTTCTCTGAAATGGAATATAAAGTATGAATTGTTGCAAACTCTTATTGCTGTCACGTTCAAAGAATCTTAGGCAGAAAACGTCTGTTTTAATTTTGGTGATAACAGCAATGACGATGTTTCTCAGTTCGTGTAGCTCTAATATTGTGGTTACTACCGGCTACACTAAGCTTGCATTAGAAAGTTCTGGTTTTCAGTCCTGCGATCTATCCAATTGCTATCTGAGTTCTTCGAGTGGACCTGCACCTTCTAACCTAAAAGTTTATAAAATTTCTAATCACAATCAAATCACAACAGCATTTAATTTTAATATTCCAGCTTCTAAAGATCTTATTGGACCAATTGAATCTTGTAACGAAAAGAGTAATTGTGTAATAGCTCAAGGCGATTTTCAAAAAGACCAAGAGAGCTTGACATTTTTTATTACTAACAATAGCTTCAAGTCGGTCAGGCATATTGAATTTCAAAATATTTCTAAGAGTTCTAAGATATTTTATGTAATCGCTAACCCAAATATGTCGTGCAACAGGGACTTTTGTCTTTTGTGGAACATTCTAGGAATTGTACAATTCTCTTTAATTACTAATAAACTAACCCTCGTTGCGTATCTAAAACAAAAACCGTCTCAATATGTGTTCAATAATGTGTCATGTGTAATTAATTCAACTAAGTGTATTGTAGTTTATAATAATTTCTTGTCAAAAGGGCAAAAAGAATTGAGTCTTACTCTAGTTCCGTATTCAGAAACCGGATTTGGCAAAAAATCGAATTTTATTATAAAAACTACATTTGCAAATAACAGTAACTTTAATCCGGCAGAAGTTGAATTTAATTGCGGGGTATCCGTATGTGGACTTGTTGCAGCGACTGCCGTTAATTCTGATTTTAAACCTAATACTGTACAGCTATCTCTATTAAATTCTAACGAACCTAATTTAGTTGAATCCAGCGCTACAATCAATGCTGGGTCTTCGATAATAACTTTAGGTCAGGCATCTGGAAATTCCATATCATGTTTAACCTCTGAATGTTATTTTGAAGTCGGAACGATTAATTTGCAAGACTCTGCGGGTACTCAAATGATTTTTAAGGTTGGACCTAAATTATTCGGGGATTACACTCAAGGGGATGTTGCAAATTATTCTTTTTCCTCCTTTGGTGGGTACGACACATCATATGATCAATTCACATGTGACCAAAGTTATTGTATCTTTAGTGGTATGAATTCTTTTTCTATAAAATTAACGACGATAAAGAATATTTAAAACTTAAGTATTAGGGAAGATGACACATCAGGGGATAATCCTGTGACTTATGGAGATCCGAGTGGGGAGTGTTGGGTTTTTTTGTTGGTTTTCTTCAAGTGGTGCAACAAAACAAACTCCGAAGGTAATTCAGCAATCAACTAGCACTACCCCAACTGTTACTACTGTTCCATCTACAAATACTAGCTCTAGTTCAGGTACAACACTCCCTTGTGACAATGTTGGTAATTGGATACCAAGTACTTCCACTTTTTCTGGTCGCATACAATATGCAATGATTTATTTTATGTATTCAGCAGGATTAACTGATTTTCAAGCCGCTGGTTTGGTGGGAAATCTCCAGGTTGAATTTGGTGGCTATCTTAATCCGTTTCAGGTGTAGATTAGTTGCAACCTTTCTTACGGAGCTTGTGGAGTGGGTATTGCACAGTGGACGGATCCAGGACCACGATGGGATAATTTGGTGAAACTAGCAAATTCTGTTGGTGAATCTTGTTTCCAGTTTGATATTTAGGTGCAGTTTGTTTGGCAGGAGTTAACGACGTACTCTTACTATGGATTGTCTGATTTGAAAAGTTCGACAAATATGATAGATGCCACAACTGTTGTAGAGGTAAAATATGTAAGTCCTTCAGTGGCGCATTTGAGCTCTCGAATACAAGATGCCGAGACAATTTTGGCTACTTATTGAGGTTTATTATGAAGCATTTATTAGTTCATATTTTAAAGTTAATCACTATTGTTCTAATTTGCATTGCACTTAGTGGATGTTCGGAATCTAAAAAGCAACCGGTCAGATTGTTTCGTACTAAAGCGACTCCATTATATATAACCAATGTTCCAACCCCTACTTTTGAGGTTCCTAACTATCAGACAATTGGGACATATCCGCAATTCTATAGACAAGGCGTAAATTTAACAAAAGTTAATTTAGCATTGCAAAATTTAATACTTAATAATCAGAGGCAATTTTCTGTGTATGCAAAGCAACATCTTGGTTTTCCAGGATCGGGAAGCGGTACCTATGAGACGACCATGGAGGGTAGTTTCATTTCCGCAAGTAGTGTCTTAGTCAGTGTTTTAATACCAGACCTTGAACTCTATCCGGCGGGAAATGATGGCGCAATCTGGCTTTCTGCAACTATTCTCGTACCATCAGGTAAAACAATACAACTTTCTGATATTTTTACGAATCCCGAACAAGGCATCAAGCAGTTAGCTCAGTTGGCCAAAACTAAATTAATTGCTACCAATAGCTGTGTTAAGGAATCCCTTGCAAATCCGATTAACGGTCGCGATTTTGCAACGGGTTTTAGTCCCACCAAGCAGAACTATCAATTCTTTGCCCTTACTACTAATGGTGTCGCAATAGGATTTCCTCTCGGACAGGTAGGATTCCCAGTATGCTATCGACAAGAAGTTACAATTCCCTACTCAGCAATAACCACATATCTAAATAAGTTAGGACTTGAACTAGCCGGAGCGGTTAGAGCACCTATTTTGTTGAAGCATTCCTAGTCCAATACTGACGATACAAGAAACTTTACCAAACCATTGATGCTTTCAATTAAGTTATAGGATAGAATTTTAAATGAAAGAAGAATACACATTTATATTAGAGTACTTAAGTGTATTGTGATCAGTTGACATTTAACGCATTGTTTTGGATTAAATGCTAGTTGTTGTCAAACATTTGTAAACCGAACTCAGCTGAATTAGCCAATATTAACCGACTCAAGACATCACCTTACCTATCTTGAATAGTACGTTTACGAATATGCTGTACTCAATAAGACCTACCCATCTAACTTATTACCCTAATACCGCTGGTTCAAATCCAGCTATCGCCACTAATAAAACATAATAAAACAGCAGTTCAGTTTGTGCTATCCTATTCTTGGATTTGTTGTGGTACAATGTGGTCAAGCAGGTTATTCTGGAGTTCCGTAAAACCCACAGAGTTGGTAACGAGTCCTTTAATAGGTGGTTAGCGGATACGATATTTTCAATTACTTACGGTGATGCTTCGTGATACTAAGTCTTAGTTTCGATATATCATTTGAATAGTATGTCTCAAAAACACGGTATTGGACTTATCTAAAATAACTCACGGGTGCAGAAAGGGTTCAACTGACAAATCAAAATATAACTATGGTTCCAGTAGTAAAAGCCTACCCTGCCTTACTTGGCAATTCGAAAGAGGTAGTTTGTGTTGCGGGATTTCAAACAGAAATTCTTACTCCACCGAAGTGGATTCGACTATTTCCTGTACCATATAGAGATCTAGATATTGAAAAGCAATTTGCTAAGTGGCAGATGCTAACAATTGATGTCGTAAAAACCTCCAAAGATCGTCGCCCAGAGTCCTTTCTCCCTTTAATTGATTCTATTAAACTTGGACGCTCAGTGAAGGAACCAGAGCGTCGATCTATTGTCGATTCCCTTTCGCACTCAAGTATGTGCGAATTAATAAGAAAA
Source organism: Actinomycetes bacterium (assembly GCA_021791915.1). Classification (GTDB taxonomy): domain Bacteria; phylum Actinomycetota; class Acidimicrobiia; order Acidimicrobiales; family JABEUL01; genus JAJZNL01. The sequence continues at coordinate 4,637 of JAJYVQ010000145.1, forward strand.
CAGCAAATCGATGGCACTTCACTTGGCATAGTGAGACCTCGCAAAGTTCTCGATTTACTCATAGAACCCCAAGATCCAGGGGCTATTGAAAAGCATAAGACTCGTGCGTCGTCGATCTCCAGTCAACCAAAGCTTTTTGGTAAGTCACTTAATCCATTAGAAATTATACCTCATAGATTTCTGTATAGTTACTTGTGTGACGATCATACTTGTAACGGTCATAAGCAAGGAATTATAGATTGGGAAATTGGAGCAGCATATAGGAATTGGCGGACAAAATATCCAATTGATTTTATAGATAGAATCAAAAAAAAATGGCTTGACGAAATGTGTGGCCCTAGCAAAGACACTGTATTCTTTGTCGGTAACATGCATCAACACCCAAGTAGCTTCTTAATATTAGGTGTTTATTGGCCAAAAAAACTATAAATGTTCTATAGGAATTGAAGGATATTCAAATTGAATTTGCTCTGCTATGCAGCTTCGATGACATACTTTGTAGTCCTGTTCGAAACACAAAATTGCAACTCGCTGTAGACTAGCAAACTTTGCCACATCTTCAAAGGCTTGTCGTGATCCATTATTTAAATGTTTGTAATATCTTTCACGACCAAGTTCAATTTCTTTAGTTTGGAAAATAGCCCTATTGTCCTTTGGATTTCCAAGTTTAGGAAGGTGTAAGTAATTTATTTCAGATGTTAATAGACTTCTAGATAAGGGAGTTTTAGAAAACCCCTTCTTTCTTGAAACTGGGGTTAGTCGAACATCTATCACAAGAGAAATTCTATTAGTTGTTAACTTGGTCACAAAGCTTTCTACAGTCAAACCCTCGTATCCCAAACTAAACAACATACCTGAGCACTTTTTGATTTTCGATGGCTTAATTGTCACTTACTTAATCTTACATAAGAAGCTAAATACTGTAAGTCAATTTTGCATATTGCCTTACTTTGATCATTTTTTAGCAGGCAATCAATTGGGAGGTCTATGTCAAACATTTGTCATACGAACCTTGCCAATTTAACCCAGATTGTACCTCATGATCAACGACGCACCACAGTACCGACCAGCATATATTTGGACTATGTGGGCACCATAACACCTACCAATCTAACTCATAATTAAAAGGTCGCTGGTTCAAATCCAGCCCCCGCCACTAATGAAAGAGCAGCTCAAAGCCGATTTAAAGATCAGCTCTTTTGCATATTCAGAATCCCAAAAATATCAAAAATAAGCTTCAAAGACGAAATTTGCTTAACGGTAATCAGACCGTAATTCCACTGTTATTTTTGTTTATTTTTTAGATTTGTCAATTGTATAACGTCCTTAGAAATCCTCTCATCATTATTAGAGAGTAACTATAATTTTCACTTATTATGATTAATTTTATTCTCCTATATTTACATTGAA
>JAJYVQ010000146.1 GCA_021791915.1 Actinomycetes bacterium
TTTAATCTGTATCTTTGCAATTATTATGACCAGTTGTAATAGTGCAATACAAACATCTTCTTGTGGTTCAGACAATGGTAGTCGAAGCCCGGAGTAGTTTAGTGTATTTTAGACAACTTGTAGTAGTACTCTAGTGTCGCGCTGTACCTTGGTCAGTCTGCAGGTGTTACACGGGGCCTCTTTTTTGATTCGGATAGATTCTTGCTCGATTTTATTGTAATCTGTTTTCTTTACTGTAACCAAATCAGATGATTAAGAGAAAAGTCACTTTACCTTGAATTCAAATTTGTGGAATATGCGTTGGTGGTTCATGAACATCCATATGTTAAGCAACCATTGTAACTTTACAATTCAAATTTGTTGGATCAGTCTTTATTGGTAATAAAACCTCTATAGCTTGGAGTGAAAGTCATACAGGTGGATTTCGGGTTTGTCCAACACAATTCTTTGAAGTCTATATTGACTTTCAAATAGTGTAACGATTTCATTTTCGGATGACTTTAAGACTTTTATCCCATGGAGTTTTAATAGATGTGGTAAAGATTCTTGATCTGTCTTTTTTATGAAAGGATACGAAAGATAAGACAATTGAATCTTTGCGTTAAACTCATGTTCGAGTCTAAAATTTGCAACTTCAAACTGCATTTGACCAACGGCACCTAAGATAATAGTGGAATCACCATTTATATCGTGAAAAAGCTGTATTACTCCTTCTTTTTCAAGCTGTTCAATTCCTTTTTTAAATTGTTTTGTTTTGCTGATATCTGAAACCCTGACTGAAGCAAATATTTCAGGAGCAAATTTTGGAATAGGGGGATAAACTACTTTTTTAGAGAAGTATAAAGTGTCTCCTATAGCTACGTTTTTAGCATTAACGAGTCCGATGATATCACCTGGATAAGCTGTTTGAAGAGTCTCTCTTTCCGAACCGAATATTGAGCTAGTATGCCTTGTAGAAATTTCATCTCCGGTTTGAGCGTGAATTAATACTTGACCTCGCTCAAATTTTCCGGAACACACTCTTACAAATACTACTTGATCTCTATGGTTTGGATTCATATTAGCCTGAATCTTAAACACTGTGCCACTGAAGGGACAATCTAAACCAATTGCATTACCGTTTATGTCAAGTTTTGGGTTTGGAGGTGGACCGAACAGTAGAACCGCTTTCAATAAATCGTCAACTCCAAAATTAGTTAGAGCCGAACCGCAAAATAGTGGCGTAGAACCTCCCTTTAAAAAAGAATTAATTTCGAAACTGGAATCAAATGATTCAAATAATGCTAGTTCATCCATTGCCCTTTTAATTTCAGAAAATTCAGACAAATTTTCTACATCACTTAGGTCACTTAGATTATAAGTTTTAGTATCGTTAATTTTGGTTCCGTGAGACTGTTTAGTTATTTTATGATACGCACGCTCTTGAGTGTTGATTACTCCACTAAAATCTCCTGCAATTCCAACTGGCCAAGTAATTGGGACTATCTGGATCTGTAGTTTGTCTTCAATTTCGTCTACTAGTTCAAGAATGTCTTTACCCGGTCGGTCAAATTTATTTATAAATGTAAGGATTGGCAAATTTTTGTTCCGGCAAACTTCAAAAAGTTTTAATGTTTGAGATTCGATGCCTTTAGCTGCGTCCAGCACCATAATTGCAAATTCTGCGGCCTCAAAAACTCGATAGGTATCTTCAGAAAAATCTTTGTGTCCGGGGGTGTCTAAAAGATTTATAACGTTATTTTGAAAGTTAAATTGAAGAACAGTAGATGAGATTGAAATACCTCGCTGTCTTTCTAGCTCCATCCAGTCAGACCTAGCTTTTCTTAAGCCAGCTTTTGCCCTTACGGCTCCCGCTTCTTGGATTGCACCGCCATAAAGAAGAAACTTTTCGGTTAGCGTTGTTTTACCCGCATCTGGATGTGAAATTATCGCAAATGTTCTTCTCACAGCAGATTGATTTAAAATTTCGTTCATGATTAACTTTGTTTTTGTTAGTTAAGCTAAAAGGTAAACAATTTCTATCCAACTTCAATGATTGAAATTATTTAAAACCGAATGATTTGAAGTGGCATCATGTTGATGTATTACAGTTATCAGATCAAACTAAACACTATAATATAGTCTAATTTATGAATCGACGATACATTCGTAGATATATTCGTATAGCCTAAAAATACTTATTGTGGGTTGCACGTTGTATTAGGTGAAAAAGTCTTTATTTGCTATTTTAAAGAACCATGGTTTTTAATTTGTCTTTTAAATTTAACGTCGTAAGTTGTGGTAAAAACTTGATTGCAAGAATTGCTAAAGGAAACTTAATTACTTTACTTTAAATAAGGAGTAAACCAATCGGGTGATAAAAGTCTAAAAAAATAGTTCTACGACAATCTATCATATTGGAGTTTGTTAAGTATTATAAGGTTAAAGGACAGAGACATAAATCAAATCTAGATTCTGATTAGGGCAGTAATTTGTCTGATATTATTTTATAATCGAATAAGTAGAAAGAAGAAAGTTCTGGTAATGTCATGTCTGACTTAGAGTACATTTTAGCTGTTGATTTGGGAACTGGGGGACCGAAAGTTGCAATTGTTTCCACCTCAGGAGAAGTCGTAGTTTCCGAGCTCACTGAAATTCCAACTGATTTGCTACCCAACGGTGGTGCAACCCAGGATCCTAACAGTTGGTGGGATGCTATTAAATTATCCACAAGGCATCTGTTTGAGATATCCTCCGTGTCGCCTAACAATATCGTGGCAATATCTACGACAGGTCAGTGGGGATCTACCGTCGGGATAGATGAAAACGGCAAAGTTGTAACTGACTGCATTTTGTGGATGGATTCAAGAGGAGAAAAATATTCCAGGGAAGTTCTAGCAGGAATAGGGCCTTTAGAATTTGAAGGCTTTGGATTAGATAAAGCATTCAAGTTCGTAACTAAAACTAGTGGAATTCCCGCTTTGCAGGGCAATGACCCACTTGGACACTATCTGCTTCTTAAAAATGAGTATCCAGAAATATTTAATCGAGTTGATAAGTTTTTAGAACCAGTTGATTTTCTGACATTTTGTTTTACCGGCGAAAAAAAAGCTACTCCAGCATCAATGATACTGTCTTGGTTAGTAGATATTCGAGACCTCTCTAATGCATCGTACGTAAAAGATCTTATCGATATAACTCAAAGGGATGAGTCCAAACTTCCGCAGCTGATTCCAATTGGTTCAGTTGCAGGTGGCGTGACACAAGAAGTTTCAAACGAGTTGGGGATCAAAGCAGGTATTCCAGTTGTCTCAGGTACGCCCGATTTGTTATCGGCCTGTACAGGTTCTGGTGGGTTAGATGACTATGAGTTTCATATGGCAATTTCTACCACCTCATGGTTATCCTGTCAAGTTGGAAAGAAAAAAACAGATCCTTTTAGACAAATTGCAACGGTTCCCGGTCCGATTAAAAATAGGTATATGCTTGCAAATAATCACGATACTGCAGGTATCTGTTTACAGTGGATAAAACAAAGTTTGTATGCATCATCCAAAGAACCAAAAGGTGAACCAAAAGGTGAACCAAAAGGTGGCAATGACAAAAGTGAAGAAATCAGTTATAAAGATTTGGACGGTATTCTAAAGGACACTTCACCTGGTGCTAACGGTACAATGTTTACTCCATGGCTTGGAGGGGAGAGGTGTCCTATTGATGACCAGCATTTAAGAGGTTCATTTTTGAATCTCTCATTGGAAACGACTAAAGCCGAAATGTTGCGAGCTGTGTATGAAGGTGTAGCTTTTAATGCTAAATGGATGCAGGATGCCGTCGAACATTTTGTAAAGCGTCCTACTGGACCTATTCGATTTATTGGAGGGGGAGCGGTGTCTTCGGAATGGTGTCAAATACATGCTGACATAATGAATACAGAGATATTGCAAGTGGATGAACCGCTTTATGCAAATGTCAGAGGTGCCGCTTTATTTGCGAGCTTATACTTATCAAAAATATCGATCGAAGATATTAAGAAGAATATAAAGATAAAAGAAAGGTTTGTTCCCCAGCCCAAAAACAGGAAGCTCTACGATTTAATGTACGGTGAATTTAAGAAAATATATAAAAGCCAAAAAGCTATGTATAAAAGTTTGAACAGCTCGAAAAATAAGGACCTTTTCAAAAAATAAAAGTCAGTAAAGTTAGATAAGTCAGAGACTTATTTATGCGTTCCTAAACTTAAATCTGGATCGGAAACGACATAGCAGTTCTTACCTCTGCTCTTTGCCTCATATAGAGCTTGGTCGCTTCGATATATAAGAGAATCGATATTTTCATCTGGATTAAGCATAGCTATTCCACTAGAAAATGTTACATTAAGATGTTGCGAACCAACTTCCTGTTTAATTGAAGTAGTACTTTTCATTAACTCTTCTATTAGGTCTATAGCACCAGTGATATTTGTATCTGGAAGAATTAGCATGAATTCTTCTCCTCCGTATCTTGTCGCTAGGTCCTGTCCCCTAATCCTTGTAGCAAGTATAGCGGCTATAGACCTAAGAATCTCGTCACCGACCTGATGACCGTAAGTATCGTTAACTAATTTAAAGTTATCTAGGTCAAGCAGGATTATAGTTAGTGGGGCTTTAGACCTGATCGAACGGTTAACTTCTGCTGTAAGTCTTATGTCTAAAGCTCTCCGATTTGCAAGTCCAGTTAGTGAGTCCGTTAGACTTTCTTTAGTAAGTCGACTTAGATTACTTACTTCAGAATTAATTCGTAAAAGTCCACCCCCGATTAGATATGCAACTTCGTCTGGATACCTTGAAAGATACCCAAAGGACTTTTCTCGTAGAATAACTAGAAATATTTCCCCAATCTCAGTAAAACCCGATGGAATTACCAAATATTTCGGATTCGTTAGAATTGCTGACTGTGCAACCAGCTCTTGCAATTCTGAGTTGGCCAGTAACTCCTGTGGGTCCAATTTTGATTTAGACCAAAACCCCAATATTTGTTTATTTGTATTGGGTCCATTACCTATAAATGCTATTACTGCCAACGACGGAACGGCAAAAGGTAGAAGCTTGACGGCTTCGTTGTAGGCTTCCTCGATTGAACTAAAGTTACAGCAGTGAGTAACCATTGAGTTTATAGATATTCGCAACTTATTTCTGCCTGCAAGCGTAGACATAATTACGCCGATCATCAAATTTATCAAGAAAAGAGTTACAGAAAAATAGATAAAGCTCGCCCAGAATGGTCCAGAATGTACTGGGGAAATGTACCAGTTTGAAGCCAAAAAACTGGCGATGGCAAATATCCAAACTGCAAACCTCATTTGATTATTCCCTATTATCCCAACTAGCGTCAAAACCAGAAAGTAAGAGTAGTTGTCGATCCCGTTGCTGTTGTCTAAACCAACGTTTACAAATCCTACTGCGATAACTACTGCGATTAAAAGCAATGTAGATTCGACAGGACCGAAGTGTGCTATCTTTTTTCTATTATAGAGAGCATATCTAGAGGTGACTATCGTTCCAACGATACCAATAATTATTCCACCTTCAGACAGACGAGACCAATTAATAATAGGAATTCCAGGAACGGCGAGAAGTATCATTCGTACTACCAGAGCCCCAATGGCTATTATGGAAATGAGAAGTCCAGTTCTAATCTGTTCAGGGTTGACTTGGGAGTCATAAAACCCCAAATTTATCTTATTTTTGCCCATTAATCTATTAAAACAAGTACCTTTCTACTATTTTAGTCCGACTGCCTTTGTTGCTATTGTCACTGTCGTAGTAATGCATTAATCTCTTTGAATCTCTTTGAGTCTCCTTGTTCGGCAATATTCTGTATGGAAATTAGATTGTGCAGTACCCCAATATAAGAACTATGGCTTATTCATTTGATCCTATTTAATAAAAACAAGTAAATAGTCCTTTGCCATAAAAGATTTCTAAATATTAAATTCGAGATCTAGTTTTACTTTTGTGATAAATGTTAGATACAGATACCTTTTGATAT
>JAJYVQ010000147.1 GCA_021791915.1 Actinomycetes bacterium
TTAAAAATAGTCCGATTAAAATCAGAGTTAAGATAAGATAGAAATTAATTATTAAAGCTGAATGCAATTAGGTTTGTTCATATTGTTCGATGGGAAAACTAAATAAAAAATGCTTTGATTTGTAAGTTGGTTGATATTAATTAACAATAGTTCAGCGAATAGATTTGTGGAGTTAGAAAAAAAATAGAAGATTCGAATAGAAATAGCGATGATACAGCTACAAATTCGGAAGACAACGAGCCTGGTAACAGGAAGCCACCGTGGCATTTCAAAGCCTTTATTGTTATTTCAATCGTATATTTAGGCTACAGAACTTATCAGGGCATTGAATGGCTGATTCATCATATAAAATAAGATTGAATTTATTTTAATTAAAGCGATTACTATAGAACTAGTGTTAATGACTGCATTTATTTCAGAGGGTAACGACATTATATTACGGGCTATGGCGCAGTTTGGCTAGCGCGCTTGACTGGGGGTCAAGAGGTCGGGAGTTCAAATCTCCCTAGCCCGACGGTAAAACTCCACTTCATAGGGTTAAAGGGCAGATTTATCATTCTCAAACTCAAAATCAAAAGCTTATGCAAACACTTACAATATTATGATACAGTTATGGCTAGATCAGTGAAGCGAAATGGATGAAAACTAAAAGGTCGGGTAAATGCTGAACGTACCATTTTCCAAAGAAAAAATGGCAGATGGGTTTCACGTATTACGATTGGATTTTATGAAGGTAAACAATACTTTAAAATGTAGCTCTTATTCCTGTGTTTCTTTACTCAATGAAAGGAACGTTAGTTTGTGTAGCAGTTGGGAATCGGCGACTTGCTAATTATTCTATCCATAATGTAAGATATCCGCTGAATGACATAGTTAATCCCAAGAAGAAGCAAGTGAAAAGGCTAGATGAGGGCACGATTTATCCACCGGGAGGAAAATTACCGTCTCCATACACAGTTGTGACACCCGATATTAATAATCTTTGTATAATAACCTCTATTTCACAAATACCTAATGGAATAATTAAATCAAAATCCTATGCACCTCTTAATAATTAATTAAATTGGTAAGAAATGAAGATCGTAGCTCAAAATGACTGAAGAAGATCCAAGTATATGGATTAACGAAATGAGACGGATTATAGGCTGGGGGGTGGAGGACCCAAATAAGCCGACTATTATCTGGTATCCAGTTGAACCTGAATTAACATATGTAGCGAACATACTTTCTGTCGACATTGAGATTAGAAATGTCGAAGATTTGGGAACCATACCAGGGTCAGAATTTGTCTATCATGTTCCAAATAATTTGTTATTTCATGAGATGGGGCTAACCATCGTTAACTATCAGCAGAATAATAAATTAAAAAAAGTTAAACTGACGTTCTTAAATGTAGCCTTCTTCGAATTTACTGAATTTGCAATGGCAGATAGTCCCACTTTTAAAGAGTTAGAAAGTGAATGTAATATGAGATATTATTTAAAGCCTCTAGAAGGAATCATAATGTCAAATATTGAGCGAGATTATAGCTATAGTGGTGCTTTTTGTTTATGGAAATGTGATGAGTCACCATTGATTGGACGGTTGCGAGAACGAAATATGAACGAATTAAACTATGACCACGACGAACATAGTTTTGCACGGGCTCTTTTAAAACTGACTCACTTTGAAATATCCTGTAATCAAATTGGGGAGTTTCATATTATTGGTACTGATGTTCAAATTGAAGATCTTGGGCCATATAGCTCCTGTTAACTTCAGGGGATAATCCTGTGAACAGTTGGGATCCAAGTGGGATGTGTCCATTTGCTAATAATCCGCAGAATTTAGAATCAATTTGTAAAAAGGATTGGACTGGTGCTTTAGCGAACATGGCGGAGGGAATTCAATTTACAAACAAATCATTAGGTATTGAAGTTACTACTTTGTTGGATCCTCTTTTGAGCAGTGGGTATGAATTGAATTGTATTGTAGAAGAGATTATTGGTAATTGTGGTACAATTTCGGCAGTTCCAAATGTTTTGAAGTTTATTAAATTTGCTTATGATTACCCGAGTTGGCCAGCTATATCAGAAGCTGTTGGTTCTATTTGGTTGTATTCAACTGGACTATTAAGTAATGCTAGTGGATGGTGGTACCAAATGGATAGCTATTCGGCAAATCATTTAGGTAAAGGAAGTTTGTGGGATAATTATATAAAACATCATACGGTTTATAATTGGGCACAGGCTCATGATACTGACTTGCAGAACGCTTGGACTAACTTAGCCGCTGGATTTTTTAAACTTTCTTTTGATCAACAACAGATTGCATCGGGGTTCATGTGTTAAGCTCTCTATCTAGACAATAAAAAAGTTCCGTTGTACTTAATATGAAGAAATTAATTACAACTTTATTGGTAGCTATTTCGCTACTATTGGTTTCCTGTAGCTTCGATCCTTTTGAAAATTGGGATAACAAGTATGATATTCCCGAAAATTGGATTCCAAGAGTTGCAGCGTCGAATAACAACTCCATTTTTTCAATATCTTCTGGAACCATGATCGGAGTTGTCTATCAACAAATTTCTCCTGGAAAATATATTCCTACTGGTTTAACCGATGGGCGAGCTTTGGGAATTTCTCCTAATGGCGAGTGGTCAGCTTATTCAAGCACTGGAGCTTTTGTAAATCAGTCAGGCATATATGAAAGCTTTAAATCAAGTTCATGGAGTCAGATTGTAAATTATAGAACAAGTTCTTTTCAAATGTCAGTCGATTCCCCTTTAGAATTAGATAATAGTGGCAATGCCTTTTGGATAAGCGAAGTGGTAAAGGGGGGCGATCATCAGAATGGTCTTCTTCCCGGATACTACCTTTTGGAAACTTCAAGTAGTGGAAATATCAAAATTATTGCCTTTAGCTCGGCCATAACGTGGTTTTCTGTAGACTCACAATATCCATTAGTAGCCTTTGGTTCAATGTCGAATTCTAGGTATCAGTTGGAAATATATAACTATCAAACTAGAAAAATAATCTTTACATGGAACAAGCATGATGTGAGGCAAATGTATTGGACAGCTGACGGCAAAATACTCTATTTTGTTGCATATCGATTGCAGTCAGACCCTGACCCTGCGTTTGCAAGTAACTATCAACCAAGTTCTCTATACGAATATATCAATGGTAAGGTAAAAGATATACTCAACAATATATTTGGAAGGGCACCCGGAGGAAATCTAACTATTGATCCAGTTAACGATCATTTATTGGGCTTGCTAGCGTGGAGACCGATGGGATCACTTGGGGCGTCATCACTTTGGTTGTTGAATGCAGAAAATAAGAAGGTTATTAAGATAGTTTCATATGAACAAGGACCATCTTGGACTAGCCCTTATGGATTCTCAGCAGACGGAAAGTATTTGGCATTTGAAACACCGTCGGGCGAATATAGTGAAATTGGTATTTACGATCTTGAAACCCATGAACTTATCCATCCTGATTGGAATAAGTACTTTTCATATTCTGTCAATTACGGAGATGCGGCTTGGGAAGGAAATTCGCTGATATTCATGTTTGGATACAAACCAAATAATTGTAAAGGTATTTGCAGAGCGACTGTAGCATCTTTTGATCCAGTTAGTAACCGATTTACTATATTAGCAGTTCGGCCAGGTGCTAACCAAGCTAGATCGTTAGGGCTATGCGGTGGTAACACTGGACTTACTTGTTAACAAAATTAATTATATACATTAGCTTTATGGGTGAGTTTCCGTCGTATTCAGGAGATAATACTGTGGATAGTTGGAATCCAAGTGGAGTATACTGTAGGAGTTTGTGGTAGGTTTGGGGCGGAATTAGGTGACGTAGTCACTGGTGCGGGAATAGCTGGTAATGTAGGCGTATTTGCAGGATATTCCGATTGGGTGGCTAGTATGACTTCTCTCTCACAATCTGAAACTGGATTACAAGAGGTATCAGATGCTTCATCTGGAGTTGGTGGTTGGATTAATTTATCAATCGGATTTCAAGTATCTACTGCAGTTAATTGTCATGACCTTGGCGGTTCCATCTGAGTAGATGACAGTAACACTCGCAGAAGGCGATGGCGGAGCTGTGGATGTATTCTGGGAGAAGGATTCAGCTGGCAAAAGAGTGATAGGCGCAGATATTTCTCATGTGCTTGGCGTTGATGCTTCTATATCGTTTTGGCAAACTTATACATACGTTCAAGGCTGGAATATACCTCTACCTAAAGGCTTTGCTGCTGAAGCCATGGCAAAGCTAATATAGTAGCCATCTTGGTTAATGCTAAATGATGCTATTACTTATGCAACTAAGGTAGTTAATGAAGAAATAGGGAGGAGATCTTGTTGAGGTACCATCAATATATAGGCACCCTTCGAAGTGATATTACTAATTTTATAGGTGGGGTTTATTTGGACTCTTTCCCCTTCTTATACGGCTGGCCTGGAGTTAGGCTGAAAATATTTTCTGAAGGTATATGGATAGGGCCAAGTATATCTATTTTTAGACCATTTGTACCTGTAAGAACTATTCGATTTGACGACCTAGCAGTAGCACAAGCGGTTGGTTCATTTTACTTATTTAGAGGAATTCTTTTTATATCAAGATCTTCAGGAAAACGGACAATGTTTGCAACTCGTTTCAAGCATGCTGAAATACTTGGTACCTTAGGTCAGTTTATTACTAACCTAAATACGAACCCAATCAGATTTACCCCTTTTTCGTGGTAGTAAATTGGAAATTAAACTTTAAGGTAAATCATTTCAGTCACTAATTCTGTGAATGGTTGGGATCCAAGTGGAATGAGCAGGGGAGCTTTTGAACCACTGTGCCAATTTGTTGAAGCACCTACGACAAGTTCTGTACAACAGTCCGAAGGTAGTGGAAGAAAAGCAACATTATTATTCCCATCTCAACTGAATACTTTAGGAGGCAAAGCTTATTCGTGTAATGTAAGTTCTTCAGATTTTACACACCGTTCCATTCATGCTTCGTTACCTGCATGGGTCGAGGTTTCACTTCTTACAATTGCCATCTCGACAACTTCGGGAATAATTGTTACGATGCAAAGTGAAATATCAATTACTGGAATTTCTAATTAACCAATTAATTTCAGTCTAAATTGTGATATGAGTTTTTTACTACAATCAGGTAACAGTTCAGTTAATTTTTCATCTACTAGGGCATTTAAAGAGCTAATTGATAAAAATTGGGGAGTAAATCCAATCGGAGTCTCATACACAGATACAATTTCTAATGTAATAGGTCCTTATGTCGCAATTGCAGATATTACCGCAACGGTTCAACCAATGGGAACGGCTCTATCTGGTTCGATATCACCTAACTTAAAAATTACTGCAGAGGCTGTAGGAGCCAGTGTTATTATTGTTATTATATGGTGGGACGCAAAGGTGCTAGCTGTAGCATGTCCTCCAGTAGTAGATTTAGGATGTGTAAGTGCACTTTGATAATCTGATTATAATTAAAAGATTTTTGTTTGCCCATATTGGTAAGAAAAAAGATGCTAAAAACATCCTTGGGTTACTGCTTGAATCTCGAGAATTACCTAGCGAAAATTGGAAACAATTAGGCGAACAAACTTGGCGAACTGGAGTTCAAGCGAAATCAAATGAGATTTCTGCTAGAGCTCGTGAAAATAAGTCAATTACTGCATGGAGATCCTTTCGCAGAGGAAAGCAGGAAGGATTTTTTATACAGATTACGCCTTTTGCTTCATACGAAGATGCCATTGATGCAACTCAGGACTTTGCGAATCTAATAATGCCTAATTTTCGAGTGAAAACTAAGGTAGTTAGTAGAAAATTGGTGAGTCTTACATCTGAAGTTGATTTAGATCATCCTAGGTTAATTGAATTTACTACTCTGACTGCTGATGGAAACAATGGACTATCGAAATCTATTAGTGCGGTTGTTGGTAACTTTGGCTTTTTTATCTTATTTGAATCGCTGACAATTAAT
>JAJYVQ010000010.1 GCA_021791915.1 Actinomycetes bacterium
TTTTAGCTCTTCTGCCTGCTCTATCCACTCAGAAACCCCAGCAACGGTAGAAAGAGGTTTATTCAACCTGTTTCTTATATCTACCTGAACTCTTTGATAATCGTTATCCGTCGCTACTTTTATAGGTTCTTTTTGGCCCAAAGCTTCTTTCATTTCAGTTAGAGATCTATTAATATCTGCTATCGGATCGAAACCTCCCCTGGTACCGATAGTCTGCCGCCACTTAGCTTTTGTCAATCTAAGACCGAACGATCGATACAAATTGTACCAACTTTCATAGACTGGAAGCTCTGTATCGACAATAACACCGTCAAAATCAAATATAACTGCTTTAACCACTAATCTACATTCTAATAACAGGAAACATCTGTTAAGTCTTTATCAGAACACATAAATTAAGTATTAACGAAAATCCTAAAAACAAGCGAGCAAGTCTAAGAATTTCTTACAGTTTTAACAGACACTCAATTACTTAAAGAAATTGTACAGTTGTGATTATAACTAACTAACTAACATACATACTAACAAACTGTATTTTGTGAATTAGGAAGCCACAAACAAATGCCACAAATATTACTATCGGTAAAATCTTTAAAGGAAGAGAATATTACTGCTATTTTTATAGGTAGATAATATTTGGATAAAATCCACCAAGCGATTGAAGTCTTATCCTTAAAGCTAAGTTTATGCATTAAAATATCGGATCCCTCAGTATCAAAAAAGATGAAGCAGAGTTTGAATTCAGAAAAAGTTAATTTTGATATAAATTTAGTTGCTGAAAGCTCTAACCGAGTTGTTGACTTAAAGGCAAATGAATGGGGAATATGGTATCTAGAGTCAAGACCAAAAGAAAACGGTAGGACGACACTTATTCACGGTTATAAAGATGACCTTACTAAAGATTTTACTTTTGTGGAAATAACTCCTTCTGAACTCTCCGTAAGGTCTTCTGTGCACGAATACGGCGGAGGATCATTCAGTATAAATGGGCCAGAAGTATACTTTGTTAACTCCATAGATCAACAGATCTACAAAACAGTTATAAATGAGAATCACCAAATAAGCCTTCCTACAACCAAAATTACGAAGATAAATAATTCAAGATTTGCAGACATAGATATTAACCAAAATATTGGGACATTAACTGCGGTAATGGAAACCCATCTTAAAAATAAAGTTACAAACAAAATAGTGGTAGCTTCGCTTAAATCCAATTCCAAATTCTTAAACTTTCAGATTATCGAAGAAGAAAGTGACTTTTGTTCTACTCCCAGATTCTGCCCAAACGGAAAACATATCAGCTATTTGACCTGGAACCACCCGAATATGCCTTGGGACAGTAGTAATTGGATTGTGGCAAAACTGAAAACCGATAGCGATATCTGCAGTGTTGTCAAAAAAACTGAGTTAAAATCAGCGTATCAAACTCAAAATTTTGCAGTCGTAAATCCTTATTTCATAACAGACAACACTTTGGTAGCACTGTCCGACAGTAAAAACGGTTTTCTCAACCCAGTTGTTGCAGATTTAAAATCTGGAGTTTTTGAAAATTTAATTTCAAAAAAAAATGATTTCGGCTGGCCTCATTGGGTATTCGGACGCAATATGCTAACAGTAATTGGGGACGGCCCTGAGCTCTTAGGAGCGTTTTTCAATTTTGAACAATGGAAACTTTGTAAGATAAAATTCAACCAAGTAACTGAAATAGAGTCCGAACTAAGGAGCATTTCAACAATATGTTCAAACAAAAACATGTTTAAAATGATCAATAATGACTACAAAATCAGTCGGAATAAAGCACAGTTTAATACTTATGCGTTGGGATCTACTAATAACGCCACATCCGTTATATTAGAGATAAGTGGCTGTGAAAATAAACGAAGTGAATACTCTACAAAACTTAAATCTCTATCTCTTCCGAATATAAAAATATTGTCTCGGACATTCTTCTCAAACTCAGAAGCAATAAATATTAAAGATAAAAAACTCGGCGATCTGCATTTTATTTTTCACAAACCTACGATGGCATCTAATATAAACAGCGACTTCAAACCGGTTATCATTCAAATGCACGGCGGTCCGACTTCGATGGTAGATACAGGATGTAACCTAACGACAGCTTTCTTTAACAGTAAGTCTATCGGGATAGCAGATTTAAACTACAGAGGTTCAAGCGGTTACGGCAGAAAATATATGCAATCTTTGTACGGGAAATGGGGGGTATTTGATACTCAAGACGCATATAGAACCGCCGAATACTTAGTTGAAAATAACCTTGCAAATCCAGATCAGATCTTTATACGCGGATCTTCTGCGGGAGGTTACAGTGTTTTAATGACAATCACCCAGTACGATTTTTTTGCAGGTGCAACAAGCTACTACGGAATTGCAGATTTGAAAATGCTGGTTAAAGACACTCATAAATTCGAATCCAAATACTTAGAACATCTCATTGGAAATCTATATAACTCGCCCGAACTTTACGATCAGAGATCGCCGATTAGCCATATCTCTAATATAAGAACTCCGCTTTTGATTTTTCAAGGTGACTTGGATCCTATCGTACCCAAAAATCAAGCAGAGCTTATTTACAGTTCCCTAAAAAAAAATAAGGTTAAAACTAAACTTATTATTTTTGAAAACGAGTCTCACGGATTTAGAAAGTCAGAATCTATAAAAAAGAGCCTATCAACCGAACTAAAGTTTTATGGTGAGATTCTTAATACTAAAATACTCTAACTTTAAATCATGACTGACAACTCTTTTTATTTTAAGCAACTGCTTTCAGGATCTGACTTCGCAGAATCAAACTTAGTTGCTCGCCAAATGGTAAACTTCGTTTACGCATTGGGTGATTTGGATTCAAGACAGTGTATATTGGTTGATCCAACTTATGACGTGGATAGTTTGATTGAAACTATTCAAAAAGACGATATGAACATTTCTGGAGTACTCCTGACTCACTATCATGCAGATCATGCGGGAGGAGATCTTTTCGGACACAAAATTGAAGGTTCAAAAGAGCTACTTGAAAAATTAAATATCCCCATTCACTGTAACGAAAATGAAGTTGAGTGGATACTAAAGGGGACCTCTTTGGACAAAAACAGTCTGGTGCCCCATAGTTCGGGAGATTCAGTTTCAATTGGTAAACACTCAATAAAACTTATTCACACCCCTGGGCATACTCCTGGATCGCAGTGCTTTCTTATTTCGAACATCCTAATATCTGGAGATACCCTATTTTTGAACGGATGCGGAAGGACCGATCTGCCAGGATCAGATCCTGAGCTGATGTATGACAGTCTGGTCAACAAGTTAAATAAATTAGAAGATAGCACGGTGGTATTCCCGGGACACTACTATTCAAACGAGCCGTTCGATACTCTAGACAATATCAAGACCTACAACCCAGTTTTAAAACCAAAAAGCGCAGCCCAGTGGCTGTCGATATTCGGTTAGAAGTTAGCAAGAAAAATACCGAAGTTGTTAAGCTTCAGTAGTTAAAATAAGACAGTTTAGTTAAAATAAAACAGTTTAGTTAAAATAAAACAGTTTAGTTAAAATAAGAAAAAATTAACTGTTCTTGCTAGAATAGCTTAAATTGAGTTCGCTTTAACTTAGATCAATCTAACCGAAAGGTTAAGTTTTAATCAAACATATAAAATATGGGTCAAAAACAGAAAACTACGACAAAGATAACTTACAAATATACTTCTGCCAAGTATTGGAGGGTATTTTTTCTATTGACCTTAGTCTCACTCATCACAGTAGTGAGTTCGTTTATATACTACTTTTACGAATCAAGTAAAACAGATCTGTTTTTGTATCTGCCAAATCAAATAGACATACCATCGGCAGTAGCTATATCCATTAGTGACAACAAAGCCAACCTAAGTAGGGACTTAGTACCGTTAGATAGCTTAGCGCCAGTAGCTAAAACCAACATAGTTCCGCAAATGCCCTCAGTCTATTTACTGCCACAACACTATTCGATTGCCGGGCTGCCCTATTCAACTGGAGCTGCTGTCTGGAAAGTATTCTATAGTTCCAGCCTTCAGAGTCAGTTTGCTGTATCCATTCAGTCACAAATTACTCCAGATGCTGCGATATCTGAAGTTCAAAAATTGTCAGTGGCAAATTCAAATCCGCAACCAACAGATTCAAGCTATACAATTTCATTAAAAGGCACCTTTAATCAAAAAAATATTTCAAATTCCTATGGCTACATTTGGAATGAGTCTAAGGAGGTAAACAAAGCAGTATTAAAATCAGAAACTTACCTTTTAACATACCATGTTGACACAAAAGTCGTTATATTGTCCATGACGTCATACAATCAAAAACAATTTAATGTCACAGAATTTAACGAGTTTGTAAATTCTGAAAATAGTATATTAAATTCCAATCCTTTCAAAATCTATGCCGTGTCTGGAATTTCAGCTGCCATTTTAACACCGATATTTTTGATCATAGCTTTCATATTAAAAGGTCGCTCTGGTACAAGATATCTATTTGCAGACGATCCTATTAAAAGTTATGAAACCTCGCAGTTTGCAAGTACAAATAGTTCTTCTAATACGGTTCCAGCGGGTTGGTATACCGATCCTTATGCCCCGTCTTCGGACAATATTTTGAGGTATTTTGACGGAATCAGATGGACTGAACATGTCCACAAAATGGATCAACAGTAACTGCTTAGCTTCCTATTAATCTATTCTACATAGTGATTGCAATTATGGTCACGGTGATCGATAGGCATTTCTTACGCCGCACCTGTTGTTATTAACCTGGATATATTTTGAAGTGTTATATTTTGAAGTGTTATATATAGGTTGATATGTTAGAGCTCTTCTAACGCTAATATTTGTAATTATAACCATTAAGCTGAGCGAGTCAATATAGGAGTAAATATGGATGTAAATATGGAAGTCTATGAAGTGTTTCTATCTTCTTTAGTCGCAAAAATGCGAGTAATGCATTCTCTTTACACTGATGCTGTAGATTCGATGAATATAAACCATGTCAATTACGTTGAAAGACAAAATGTGCTACCGATAGCATTCTCACTGTTTCATTTTGTTCAGATCGAAGACTTTTCGGCTTCGATGTTGGGAGCAGGCGAAATGATCTATTCGGAGAATTTAGGAAAATCTATGGGACTTACAATTTTAGACAGCGGTAAAGAAAAGACGGTAGAAGAAATGTCGCATCAATCTATTGGCAATTACGATGTATTTAAAAACTACATGAAAGATGTATTTTTTAAAACCGAAAGTTGGCTTAAACGATTGAAATTTAACGAATTGACAGAAATTAAAGTGCAATATCCCTACCCGCCGTCTATTGCATCTACTTATTCGGCAAGAGTAGGTGGTGAATATGGCATTACTAGATTAACTGGGATCGAGTGTTGGATATACCAACACGGACTCCGACACATGGGTGAAATTGAACACTCAAGATCTCTGGTCGGATTAAAAGGAATGACCTCCTGAGAAATTCACAACTAAAGCTTAGTTTTGCTTAAAGTGCTTCAACATCCTTGGATTTAATTCGACGCTAATTTTCCAAAATCTTTTTCGAATCTAAACTAGCGGCAGCATAAATTCCTTTAGACATAGTAGAAGTTGCCATTTCTGACATCACCTTATAAAATTCGCTTCTTAGCCCATGAAGCTTTAGATTCTCTGGGTCAGCTTTAAATGCAATTTCAATTAGCTTGGAAGCTGCTCTCAGATCGTCATCAATTGTGTCTTCGTTAGAGGCATTACTAGCTAAATTCTTAGACTTTGCACTAGTTAGTATTTCTTCAACCCTGTTTAGAATAGGATCCGTACCTCCAATTAGATTTTTTACTTCCTGAGCAAATTTTTTATCGGAGGGAGGTTTCAGATCAGATGGATCAAAGTCCCACCATCCTCCATAAAGTCTCCAAATATTTCTTACAATAAATTCAGGCTCATCGTACACGGGTTTTAGATAAGGTCTGTCACTTAAATTGGAAGGAGGTTTCACCGTATGGACTATGTCGTTTAAACAAATCCCTTGGTTCATCATCTCCAAAGTTTGAGATACTATAGACTCAAGATAGCTTGCAACATCGTTTAGTGCCTGGACCACCCTGTCTTTTCCTAGAATTGGAAAACCGTGTCCTGGTAACAGATATTCAGGCGGGCCACCGGGTAGTTTTAACATATCCCGCAATGCCTTTGCCCACTCCATCGGATAACGTTGTACTTTCTGAGGATTACCAGCATTGGGTGACGCCCAAATAAACAAATCGCCACAGAAAAGAACTTTTTCTTTTTCAAACCAACTGTAAGTATGGTCGTCTGTTTCACCTTTAGCGTGATTAAGCAAAATTTCGACCTCACCTATATTAAGTTTCATGGTGGTTGTGTAGGTAACGTCGGGATACCTAAACTCACTCGGAAATACAAAGTTTAGAAATTGAAACTGTCTACGGTTAATCTGTGTATTGTAGCCATTGGTGAGCTTATATCTGTCAAATCTATCCACAATTTTTTCGTGAGCAACGTACTTGGGGGCTTCTAAACTATTTTCTTCGGCGTAAGCCTCCCAGACTTCATATCCAAAAACATGATCAATATGACCGTGAGAGTAAACTGCCGTATTCAGACGGGATTTGTTCCATCCGTGAATTAAGTCTTGTACCTGTTTTGCAAATACTGAGGATCCAGTATCGACGAGAAACAATCCGTCTGAGGTTCTCACAGCAGATACATTTGCAAATGAAGGAATAAAAACAGCATTTTCTGTTATATGACACACCTCCCCTTGCATAAATAACGGATGATGATCGGTTATAGTCAGCTCTCCAGTCCAAAGCTTGTCTGCAACTTCTAATACTGACATTTCTATTTACTTCCTTTCACAAAACTGAACTTGTTAACGCTGTTGGCATTTACGGTTGACAATATACTGTTGCCAAGATACAGTTGACAATATTGCACCACTACTTTTAACAGTTAACTTTTTTGGTTTTCGTTAGACACTTTTATAATCTATACAGTATAAGATACATTGTTTAAAACAACTCCAATATCTTAGACAACAACATTACCTACTAAAACTCACAGATAATTTGTATTGCTAATTTGAAGTTATCAAGTTCGATTATCTTAGCATTTTAACTGAAATTTTTGAATTCAAATTGACAAATGCACTATAAAATTGACAAATTGTAGTCTTTGTCAATACCTACGGCTTTTCCAGTTTTAACTGAAAGTTCAGCAGCAGCTCCGATTGCGACGCTTCTTATGCCACTTAAAAGATCCACCTTGGCATACGAACCGGTCTCAATTGCTTCAATCAAATCCAAATGCTCCAAAAAAGTAGATCCGTGATGAAATCCCTGATATTTTATTCGGGTATCGGGTTCTGCTTCTAAAGTTTTAACTCCTTTTTGACCAGTTTTGCGATCCCCTAAGAATATTAAATTACTGGGTATCTTAATCTCAATTTTAGATTTGTCAGAAACAACTGAAATTTGCTGCTCATCCTTTGATCCTTCTGCAAACATACATAAGTCAAGACATGCCCTGACTCCGTTTTCAAAATCAACTAAGACATAAGCGTTGTCTAATATATCAGGGACTAGACCGTTGTAACTTTCATCCAAGTGATTAACATCCTGAGCTCCAGTAGCATAAACCTTGGTTGGTTCACTTTTTGAAATTAAAGCCATCAGATCAAAAAAATGACAACATTTTTCTACCAAGGTTCCCCCGGTATTTTTTTCAAATCGGTTCCAATCGTTAACTTTCGGCAAAAACGGATAGCGGTGTTCCGTGATGGATATCATTTTTGTACTTCCGAAGTCTTCTGAATTAATAATCTTGAGTCCTTGGTTAATCGCCGGCATATATCTGTACTCAAGCCCAACCCAAAGTATCTTTTTATGTGCCTTTGCTCTGTCTAAAATTCTTCTGCAGCTTTCAACACTAACAGACAAGGGTTTTTCAACTAGAATGTGAATATCTCTACCCAACAGCTCTTCCATGACATCTTCATGAGTCATATTTGGGGTCACCACGACAACGACGTCACAAAGGTTTGAATCAACTAGCTCTTTTGTAGTTTTGAAATACTGAACTCTTTCTGATTTGTCTCCAAGCATGGCTTTAGCCAAACTTAAAGAAATTTCGCTGGGATCTACAACAGCGGTTATCTCAACATTATCTATATTCCGTAAGGACAAGATGTGCTCGGAACCCATCATACCGGTTCCTATCATTCCGTATCGTAACATTAATACAGCTTAGTTAACTAAGCTTGAAATTGCAAACAGGTCAAAATCTGGACCGTGTAATTATATTTGAAAATATATAAATAAATTCATTAAATATGTCTGTCGTATACGATTCAAACCTTCTTAAAAAACTAACCAACACTACGACTGCTGTGGGCTTTTTGTTCAGAGTCACTAACGGTGCACAAGCGGTAATGGCTTCGCTAATTGCAAGTCACTATCTGCATATGTCAGATTCGGTCATAGGCCAGATTATCTCCGTCGGGTCGATTGCCAGTCTCATTGTGATGAGCTTAATGACATTTGACTTCAAGATTCACAAACACTCAAAATTTCTCTGGGTTTCTTTAAGTTTAGGCTTACTTTTAATATTTTTATCAGGTGCAGTTATATCCTTTGCTCATGACGGCTTAACTTTTATTTTGGGTATATTGCTTCTAAATATAGGTAATGCTCTGATCATACCTACAATCATAACGATAGTGGGAATGATAGGATACAAAAGTGTAGACAAACAGTTTGGCACCTACACTTCAGCTTTGTCTCTAGCTCTTTTTTTATCTCCCGCTATTCAAGCTGGCATTCTGGCTCTAACAAGTCAAAATCTACGTTTGGCGATTTTAATTTCTGCATTTCCTGCGCTTTTGGCGTTGATAGCTACGATTATGAAAGTATCTGCAATTGAATTTATCAGAGCTATTAGACAAAATGAATCTAAGACAATTCGGGATAACAAAACATTTAACTTTTTCAGAAGTTCGCCTTGCCTAAAAGCTGTAATGACCCTTTTGATGTTTGAAATCCCATTCGAAGTAATAACAGTTTATGGTGGACTATTGGGTCGGAAAATGGAACACCTAAGTTATTCTGAAATTGCACTAGCTTTCAGCTTGCTGTTTTTCATCTCCCTTATTTGCAGACTGACGTTTGCGACCACAACTCATCTTAACAAGGTCCAAATTCTGATAGCCACCGCTTCGGTTACTACATTTATTTCAATGATCGGATTTAGCTTCAATAATGTATATTTCTACTACCTTTCAATGGCGATATTTGGAGTCGGTCACGGTATTACTTATCCGTTAGGACTTTCGATAATTAGAAAAAACGTACCCATTGAATTCGTTCGACGAGCAAATTCAACGTTAAGTACAATCAATCAGCTATCTGCGGTCGTTGTTCCTGCGGCACTGGGATTTGAAATCGTTAAAATCGGCTATTTGGATTCATTCTTATCTGTTTCGATTTCGGTATGTCTTTTCGGTATATTAGCGTTTTTGTTTTCAGTCCATTTCAAAGGTGATCAACAATCAAAACTTTCTAGCAAATAGAAGGCCTTGGTTAGTCAATTAACGAACACCAACTTACTTAATGCTATCAATTGTTATTCTTGTAATTGGTAATCTTGCGATTGGCAATAACCTATCAGAATAGCGGTACTCAATTCAATTTATTGTTGCAAAAAATATAGGTTTAAGCCACAAATTTTGTTGAAGGTAAACACAACAGTTGAGATAACAGTTGAAATAAATGTGATCTAATGGTTCACCCAAGTAATCTTAATACAAGATATTGAAAATAGAAAAAGGCTATACGCCATTATTTCCACAACTTGTATAAATTATATAAATTAGGCTGACTTAAAAACAAGATCTTTTGTAAAAGTATCTATATTTAAGCATATTTAATTGGATTAGTAAAGTAAGTTGAAGTTAAAATAAATATTTTTATGCCAAAACAAAGTGTTTAGGATAGTTATAGGTATATTTACTCTTAAATCTATCTGATTTATCTAACTAATCTTCCAAATTTATACTAAGGTAATAATTTGACTTTATTTAGAACCTGCGGTTTTAAATTTAATTGCAAAATTTACAGTCGAGAACTTTAGAGATAAAAAATGCAGAAAGGTATAAATTACCATGGGCAAAGATAAAACAGTTACCAGTTCAATTATTGCTATTGTTATAATATTGCTTATAGCCTCTTTAGCTATAGTAGCCATAACTTCATCGCATTCATCCAATTCGTCTGCAACTCCTGCGAATGTCACTGACTTAAGCAACGATGTTTTAGCAATCAATCCGCCTGGAACAAACGGTCAGGCAAATTTAAACCAATTACAGACTTATCTAAAAACTGGTCAGCTCCCTCCAAAGACTATAAATGAAGTTGCACCGTATGCAAACCTTTTGTATGCACAAAATTCGATAACAACAAAAAGCTTAACTTCCTATTTTTTCCCAGAAACACTCGGCGTAGCTAAAAACGACATAGTTAAAACTGTTGTTCCAAATCCAAAAGTCGGCGTAAAGATTGAGTGGGACAAAATCGGTATTCCCCATATTTACGGTACGACACTAGCAAATATGGCTTACGGTGCAGGTTACGCTGCCGCTACAGCAAGACTTTTTGCAATGGATGT
Organism: Actinomycetes bacterium; assembly: GCA_021791915.1. Taxonomy (GTDB): domain Bacteria; phylum Actinomycetota; class Acidimicrobiia; order Acidimicrobiales; family JABEUL01; genus JAJZNL01. Next base: position 10,701 of record JAJYVQ010000010.1, read on the forward strand.
AATGAGACACTATGGTGCTGGAGATTTAGCTAGTTTTTTGGGGCCCTCATGTGGATATGAAGGGATGGACAAGTCGGCATTAACTGATGCAGCTTACGACCAGACCCAAATGAACCAAATGAAATATAGTATGGAACACGATTTCGGACAGTTCGGTAAAGATGCAATAGCCATGGATACAAGTTATGTGGCTGGAATCAATAAATATATTGCACAAGCAGACAGTAACCCATCTATGATGCCAGGTATCTATGTAGCACTTGGACAAAAACCTCAGCCTTGGACAATTGATGACCCGCTATATATCGCAGCACTTATCGGTGATACGTTTGGAAACGGTGGAGGCGGAAGCGTCAGCAGTGAAAACCTTTTGGACGCATTGACTTCACAGTTCGGATCACAGGCTAATACAATTTTTACTGCACTAAAAGAACAGAACGATCCAGCTGCCCCTACTACAACTAATCAACCATTTCCATATATGATTCCAGGAAAAATCAACAACGCTTTGACTGCAAATTTGGACAACCCTAGTCAACCCCTTAAGGGTCAAATTACTGGTTCTGTTGCTGGTTGTGGGGGAGGAGGATCATCAGGTATAACACTCTCAAACCAAAACTCAGGACAAAATTATTTATTACCAGGAGCTAACACTAGCTCAAAAGTCAACTTGGTTTCTGATGCTATCAACTATGAGATCAATCAGATCACTGCATCATTAAAATTTCCATCAACAGATTCAAACGCACTTCTGGTTGGTTCTCAATATTCAAAAACTGGTCATCCGTTGGCAGTATTTGGACCACAAGTTAGCTATTTTGAACCAGAAATATTTATTCAAGAAGATCTTCATGCCCCCGATTACGAAGCAGCGGGTGCTGGTATTATTGGCATTTCTTTTGTAATTGAGATGGGAAGAGGGCAACACTTCGCTTGGTCTGCCACATCTGCAAGTGCTGACAACATAGACGTTTACGTAGATTTATTGTGTAACCCAAACAAAGGACCTGTGGCAGCTGAATCTCACTACTACATGTTTAACAATAAGTGTATCCCGATGCAACACGAAGTACTAAGTGAATATGCAAAACCAACAGTAGCCGCCTCGGGAACTCCAACAGAAATAGTTCACAACATATATTTAACCAAACAGGGTATCGTACAAGGCTTTACAACAGCAAATAACGGTGAGCCGGTTGCAGTGGTTCATGACAGAAGTACTTACATGCATGACGGAGACTCAGTTATCGGCTTTTTAGAAATCGGAACGCCTTCAATTACCTATAACGCTCAAACTTTCGAGAAAAGCGCATCTAATATTAATTTCACATTCAACTGGATGTATGCGGGAAGAAATAACATAGCTTTTTACGAAAGCGGATTGGACCCGATACGACCTAGCGATGTCAACCCTAATTTACCAATTTGGGGAACATCTTCTAAAACAATGTGGACAGGATTTTTGGGGTTTAGCGGTCATCCTCATGCAATCGATCCTCCTAGCGGAGAACTAATTTCATGGAACAATAAACCTGCTCCTGAATTTTCGGCAAATGATAGCAATGTGGCTTATGGTCCCGTGTACAGATCACTTATGTTACAGTATGCGCTCAATTATCAACTAAAACTACATCACAATAAACTATCTCCAGCTGACATGGTAAAAGCCATGGAGTCTGCTGCTACAACTGACTTGGATGCTGTAACGATATTACCTTATGTCTTACCATTGATAACGCCTACGGATACCACTCAATCTCAAATGTTAACGGCTTTGCAGACATGGTATAACGATGGAGGACACCGAATTAGAATAAATTCAAGCGCATTGCAATATGAAAACGCTCCTGCTATTGCAATCGGAGATGAATTTTTCAACTATCTCGACTACTACTTGTTTAATTCTCTTCTCGGAGGACAAGGGGTTAATTATCAGGACAGTACTTTCCCGACTGGATTTACTGAGTATCCTCAGTCGTTTGTAGATCAACCTGGTTCTCTAGGAAGTGCTTATGACGGCGGTTCCGAAGGATTGACCCAAAAATTGCTAATGCAGTATGAGAATAAGTACGTAGCTCAACCCTATCCGACTGCACTATTGGATCATGTATGTCTTAATGGGGGACTTTCCAACTGCAAAAACGCAGTAAATGATGCATTTGCCGCAACTGAAAAGGCATTGATTGTTGCCAACGGTAATAACAACGTACCTTCCTGGACTGCTGATACCGCATCAGCTGCAAGTCACCAAACCATTCCAGTAATGGATGAAATTTCTTTTGAATCAATAGGAGCAATTGCAGCACCGAAGATGGATTGGCAAAATCGACCAACTTTTCAGCAAGTCGTTTCGTTTACTTAGTTTAAATTTAATTAGAAAAAACAAAACCTGGTCTGAAGGTGGCACTTTGTTGCGAAAAGGTTTTCGTGACCCTACTTGGTTCTTACGTGGACTAAATCTACAATCAGTTGTTATCAAGACTTTATTGTATGAAAAAACTTAAAACAGTTTACACAACTTAAAATTTCTCAAATAGGTATTACAACCATCTTCTTTGACCTTCAGTAGTACAGTAGATTGATAGCAATTTGAACTACTTAGTCAGTTTTATCACTTACAAGAACAACTGTCAAGAACAACTTTTGGGATTAACTTTCTGGAATCATTAATCTAGATCAAGATCCCGAAACAAAGCTTGGCAGTACCGTATTAGGTGGAGGAGGCGCATTCACACTCGGAGGTGTTGGCATATTTGGGTAAACTGGTCGTCCAGCTCCGACCAAATCGTTAGTCCATATCGGGGAGATCATAACTAAGGTACCAGTATAAGCTGCTTGAATTACCAAGCCGTTTCCGATATACATAACCACGTGGTCAATATCAGCGGGGTTATTCGTTCCCGAAAAGTCATAAAACAGTAGATCTCCTGGCTGTAGATCCCAAAGTGGGACGTGATCGGTCTGCTGATACTGAATAGCAGCAGAATGTACCAATGAAACACCGGCTTGACCCCAAGAAACCATAGTTAAACCCGAACAATCATAGCCGTCAGGCCCTGCACCACCCCAAACATAAGGTATCCCCAACTTCTGTTCGGCATAATAAACTGCTAGCTCATTTGGGGTAGCACCTGCAGGAGGGGCAGTTTGAGCCGATATTGACTTTTCAAGTGCAGCAATCTGCTGAGCTTGCTGAGGTGTTTGAAGATTTCCAAACTGATACTGCTGTACTAGGGTCAAAATCGCACTTAACGAAGAACCTGCCGAATCCAAGAGAGCTTGATCTTTACTAACCTGAGCGATTGCCTGGCTTTGATCCTGAGATAGTTGCAATAAGGTTAGAGAATCCATTGTTTTAAGAGTGTTTAGTTTTAGCAATTGTGAATTTTCGTTTTTTAAAACATTCTCGTAATCTTTCATCTTGTTAAATAAGTTCTGAACCACAAGATATGAAAACTGAGTTTTCACCTCCGAGTTCAAGCTACTTATGCCGTTTATGGCCGCTATCTGAGAACTGTCACCTGAGATTTCAACTATAGCTCCCTGAATTGCAGCCTGCCTCAAGTTACTTTTAGCATTATTTACAGTTGTAGCAATCTTATTTAACTCCTGGTTCCTAAGGTCAATTACATACTGCTCTAAGGCCAATTTTATTTTTTCCTGATCGAAAGCTTCCGATGTTTTTATCAGATTTTCATTGTCAGTATAGATTTGCAAAGCTATCAAGTTAATTGAGCTCTGCGGTAATGTCGTAGGTTGCGGACCTGAAGCTGGAGCCGATGTATTAGATCCAATGCTCCCAGAACTAGACGTACCAGAAACAGATGAATTTGAATTTGAAGTCCCCGAATTAGACGTACCAGAAACTGTTGTTGTAGGTTGTTGCCCTACTCCACCATCTTGAGCATTCAAGGAAGTGGTCGTTGTTGAGCCGTACTTAATATTGGTCGTCGTCGAATCTGTAAGCGAAGTATTCGCCAATAAAACAGTATCTCCCCAAGAGGTCTCTGTGATCGTTTTGTTATGTCCAACTATATACTTTGTGGTACTGTTTAATGGATCTACCTTAAATGAAAAGTTATGAATGGTACCGGCATTTAATAATACAGTAAAAGATACTACCAACAATACGGAAAATATCGCACTTTGGAACTTAGATCTGCCTAATTTCACTCTAATAAATTTAAATACATTCATAATTATCATCAACTTAAGTTGTTAATAAATGTGGCACTGCACTACGGATAACCTGGTTCAATATTTAGTTCAAGACGGATCAAACAGCACTAAAATATATCTTTTATGTGAAAACAGTCGAAAAGTAGCCTTTATTACGGTTCCAGATTGTCCACATCTAAATTTACCGTCACATTTTAAGCTATACAACCATAAAAATACTGCTGATTAATCTACTGATCCCAGTGTCTGATCCCAGTGTCTAATTCGAGCGTCTTATCCCAGTGTCTAAGTGCACAGGTTCAAGTTTAGTAAAATTTTGTCTACTTATCAATTTTGAAGGTATAAAGCAATATATACAAAAATACCTATACAATTGATTTGTTACCAAATTTACAATATCGATGGTGATTCAGACTAAAATATTAGTTTGCCAAAATATTAAAAACGTAACGAATGTTTAAAAACTCGTGTAAAATTTTATACAGTCTTTATTAATAATAAATAGAGATTTAATTATCTACATTACAGCTACATTACAGTTCTCAATTCGGAGGGAAATTCTAGGTGCCAAAAGACAGGGTTGATAGGGACGACGAAGACCTCGTCAGACTTTATCTAACTGACATAGGTCAATACCCGCTTTTATCAAAAGACGATGAAGTTTATTTGGCCAAACAGATCGAAGTCGGACTTAAAGCCGATGCAGAAATGGCAAAAAAACTTAAAGGTTTGACAGATAAAAAACGGAGAGAACTTCAGCGAGAATCTCGACGCGGACAGGAAGCCCAACAAGCGTTCGTTCAGTCTAACCTCAGATTAGTAGTTTCGATTGCCAAAAAATATCAAGCCTCCGGCTTGCCCCTTTTGGATTTAATTCAAGAAGGGAACCTAGGTCTCATGCATGCGGTTGAAAAATTCGACTGGAGAAAAGGTTTTAAGTTTTCAACCTATGCGACTTGGTGGATTAGACAGGCTATAACGCGCGGAATCGCAAATACCGGACGCACAATAAGACTGCCAGTGCATGCTGGCGATACTTTGGCAAGAGTTCAAAAAGCTCAGGCTCGTCTTGAACATAAGCTTGGCAGAGCGCCCACATTAGACGAACTCGGTAAAGAAGTCGAACTACCTGAAGACAAGTTGATAGAAGCTCTTAGGTTTAAATCAGAACCACTTTCACTTTCGGAACCTTTAAGAGAAGACGGCGATGCAGAACTGGGCGATGTCGTGGAAGACCGGGGTGCGGAATCTCCTTTTGAAAATGCTGTTACTGCTCTTTTGCCTCATGAAATAGCAAAACTTCTGGAACCACTAGAACAACGAGAAAAAGATATCCTACATAAAAGGTTCGGTTTAGATCGGGGAGAACCCAGAACCTTAGAAGAGGTGGGAATCGAGTTCGGGTTAACCAGAGAAAGAATCCGACAAATTGAGGCTCGTGCAATGTCAAAACTTCGTCATCCTTCTTCAGATACTGGTGCTCGTGATCTTTTGAACGTCTAACGGATTTAAAAAAACATTAGATAACTTATTTATCGGTGTTTTAGATTTTTAGTCAGATTTTATTTTCCTAATCGCAGGATTTTTATCACAATTTTTTTGTCGCTAGATTTTGATTACTGGATTTAAACCAAAGTGTTTTATTTAAATGTTTGAGTATATACATAATTCACAAGAAGATTACCTTCAAGGTTCTAAGGGAATTAGATCACAAGAGACATTGCACCTTATTACTAGCAATAGCCTGTATCCCCCTTTCCCCAATGACACAGATAGCTTAGTTTTGGGAATGGGATGTTTTTGGGGAGCTGAAAAACTTTTCTATAAACTTAACGGTATTTATGTTACGGCAGTTGGATATAGTGGAGGTGTAACTACCAACCCAAGCTACGAACAAGTCTGTACCGGCAAAACAGGACACGCAGAGGTAGTTCTAATCGTATTTTATCCACAAATAATTACTTTAAACGAGCTATTAAAGATCTTTTGGGAAAATCATGACCCCACTCAACTTAACAAACAGGGAAATGATGTCGGCACTCAGTATCGAAGTTTACTAACCTACAAAAATATGGATGAAAAACTTCTCATGGAAAAATCATATACAACATACAATTCAGCCATTACCAAAATAAAGAAATCCGAAATTAAAACCGAAATTGTTGAACGCTCTGACTTTTACTATGCTGAACAGTATCATCAGCAGTATCTAATTAAAAATCCCTATGGATATTGTAATCACGGATTTAACGGAGTAACCTGTGTTTTTTAGTATCTATTTAATCTGGCTTTCGCACTCTTAAAGGGTGATCTTCGGGTACTTCCACAAAGTAAAGACGGACACCGTCGGGATCAGACACCCACATCTCAATCAAGCCCCAAGGTTCTAACGTAGGCCCCTTGGTTATTAGAATATTGCGCTCCTTAAGGGTTCTTGCCGCAGAATTTATATCACGAACTTGTAACCAAATCGAAATTGAAGGATCTGCAACTGACCCCGTTCCAGAAACCTCCAAAAATCCCCCTCCCAAATAAAACACAATCCCATACGAATCTCCTTCGCCGAATTCCCGGTATATCGCAAGTCCTAAGTCATCTCGATAAAACTTAATTGATTTTTGCAAGTTTGAAGGTCGAAGTAGTATTCTAGAAGACAATATTTCCATACTTTTGTTTTTTTCACTTTCTATATCACTTAAATCTATATTAGCTGTATCGTTTGAAGCGGTGCTTACCAAAAATGGAGATTCGGGCTTTGGATTTAATTTTGAATCACCCAGAACGCTACTTTGTAACGTAGTTTTAGCAACCTCAACAGAATCAGACATTGAGTTAAGATCTGCTGAGTTAAGATCTGCTGACTGATCTGGAAAGTATTGTGATGATTCAGAAGTCTGATCTATTGTTTCAAACTCGGTAATAGATCTAACGAAACTGCCGAACTCACTAAAGTCGCACTCCAAGTCGTTTAGTTGGCTTAAAGAAGAAATATCTCCGGAAAGCTTGCATTTACCGCTACTTATTGCATCTGCAACTTCTACTTTCCCTACAAAAACATCTATAGCATCACGATAATCAAGTGTTAAGTTCGGAATGCTTAAATCAACACTAATTTTTCTCAAATAACACCTAGGTGAGCTCTGTTGGGGTATCAGTTTCTTTAAATATGGAATCGCAACCACATAACTTATTTCACCGTAAGGAGAATTTTTAATGTTGTAGGCTACCTTAAAGTAATCGCCGTTTGGGTCTACTGGAGTTGCCGAAGAAATCAAGTCAAACCACTGAACGGACAAATATGGAGCTTTCATGTCAGTTCAATTTTAGCTTAACTTAGTTTACAAACCGACCAATACCACAAGGTCCCCAATTTTGGCTATTAACAAGACAAAAAATATCTTTTAAACTTGCTGATATAGACTTTATTTCTATTAGTTTAAGCTTTTTCAGACTTTTTGTTTTCAGACTTTTTGTTTTTCTGACGTCTTAGATTTTTTAAAGATTTTCTTTCCTAGCCATGCCAGAGGGTCGTATCTGTCACCAACAACTCTTTCTTTGAGCGGAATAATCGCATTGTCAGTTATATGTATGTGTTCGGGACAAACTTCCGTACAACATTTAGTTATATTGCACATCCCGAGTCCCATTTTGTCCTGAAGTAGATCCAGCCTGTCATTTGTATCCAGTGGGTGCATCTCCAAATCTGCATACCTTATAAACAGCCTAGGACCAGCATAATGCATTTTATTGTCGTCGTGATCTCTAATTACATGACAGACATCCTGGCACAGAAAACACTCGATGCACTTTCTGAACTCCTGCCCACGGTCTATATCTTGTTGAAACATTCTATAAGTTCCATCTTTTTCTTTCGGCTTAGGCTTCAGAGCTGGAACTTGCTTTAACATCTTAAAGTTGAACGAAACATCAGTTACTAGATCCCTTATTATGGGAAATGTTTTCATTGGCGTAATTGTAATTGTCTGTCCGGGTTCAAATACGTTAGTTCTCGTCATGCACATAAGCGACGGTTTCCCATTGATCTCAGCAGAACACGACCCACACTTTCCAGCCTTGCAGTTCCACCTCACCGCAAGATCGGGAGCTTGAGTGGCTTGAATTCTATGAACTACGTCTAATACGACTTCGCCTTCCTGAGCTTCAATTTTGTAATCGACAAGCTCACCCCCGTTTTCATCTCCTCGCCAAAGCTTAACGTTTAAATCTGGCATCCATGCTCCTCATACAAATTTATATAAATTTAACGGTGTTAAATCACTTAACATCATCTTTGAATATTTCTGCCAGTTCTGGGGTCATCTGTGGTAATGGCTCAGCTACAACTGACATCTCTTTATTTGATATTCTGACGACGTGATTGATTTTACCGAACTCTGGGTCAGGTTTCGGATAGTCTTCGCGCGTATGACCTCCGCGACTCTCTTTTCTAATCAGAGCCGACTTAGCTACAGATTCTGAAACTGTAATCATCGATATTAGGTCCAAAGCTGTATGCCAGGCGGAATTAAATCTTCTAGAAGAGATAGTTGCTCCTGCTTGGCTTACTCTGGTCTTAAGTTTTTCAATCTCAACTTGTGCCTGTTCCAATTCTGATTGATTCCTAATAATGCCCACCAAATTCTGCATCGTTTCTTGAATTTCGTGTTGGACCGTAAACGGGTTTTCCCCGTCTGATCTGTTAAACGGAGCCAATGCTTCGCTCAGTGCTAAATTAATTTCGGCTTCTTCAATCTGAACCTCTTTTGAAATTCCCAGCGCTCTTTTTGCGGCATGTTCCCCCGCCCGTTTACCGAATACAACCAAGTCCGACAGTGAGTTTCCTCCCAATCGATTAGATCCGTGCATTCCACCAGCAACTTCTCCTGCTGCAAAGAGCCCTTCTAAGGTAGAAGCTGCAGTATCGGGATCAACACGAACTCCACCCATAACGTAGTGACATGTTGGTCCAATCTCCATAGGGGTTTTTGTTATGTCGACATCGGCTAGCTCTTTGAACTGGTGATACATTGAAGGTAATCTACGTTTAATATATTCGGGAGATCTTCTTGAAGCTATGTCCAAAAATACCCCTCCATGAGGACTTCCTCTTCCAGCTTTAACTTCTGAGTTAATCGATCTCGCCACTTCATCTCTCGGCAATAGCTCGGGCGGTCTGCGATTGTTTGCTTTGTCGTCATACCATCTGTCTCCTTCTTCTTCTGAATCAGCGGTTTCTTTTGCAAACATTTCGGGTATGTAGTCAAACATGAACCTCTTGCCAAGAGAGTTTTTAAGTATTCCTCCGTCACCTCTAACACCTTCTGTAACCAACAGTCCCCTTACTGAAAGTGGCCATACCATTCCAGTCGGGTGAAACTGCACAAACTCCATGTCAATTAAGTCAGCACCAGCTAAGGCCGCTAACGCATGTCCGTCGCCAGTTGATTCCCATGAGTTCGAAGTAAATTTCCAAGACTTTCCGATACCACCTGCCGCCAATATAAATGACTTTCCTTTAAATAAGACAAACTCTCCGCTGTTACGCCAAAAGCCTAAAGCTCCTGCGACCGCACCCGAAGAGTCTTTTAGGAGTTTTACTATCTTACATTCCATGAATACATCAATATCCATCGAAGTGGCTTTCTGCTGAAGGGTTCTGATAAGCTCAAGACCAGTTCTATCACCTACGTGAGCCAGTCTCGCATACTTGTGTCCACCAAAATCTCTTTGTAGGATCAGACCGTCTTTAGTTCTATCGAACAATGCTCCCCACTCTTCAAGTTCTAAGACCCTTTCGGGAGCCTCTTTTGCGTGAAGCTCGGCCATTCGATAGTTGTTTAACATTTTCCCGCCACGCATCGTATCCCTGAAGTGGACCTTCCAATTGTCTTCTTTCCAAACATTACCCAACGCCGCAGCGATTCCCCCTTCTGCCATTACAGTGTGAGCTTTACCCAACAAAGATTTGCACACGATCGCAACGGTACAACCTAAAGATCTGGCCTCAATCGCAGCCCTTAAACCAGCTCCTCCCGCTCCGATAATAACAACGTCATATGAGTGTATTTCGTTAAGTTCGTCAGTCATTAAAAAAACCTCGGATCATGAATTGTGCCAGATGCGACCAAATAAACATAAAAGTCGGTGAATGCGATCCAAACCAAAGAAAGCCAAGCATATAACATATGATGAGGGTTGATGATCGAAACTTTTTTCCAAAACCAGTGCCTGATCGGAGCCTTGGAAAAAAGGTTTATTCTGCCTCCAGTGAGATGCCTACATGAATGACATGATAGAGTATAAAGCCAAATCAACACAGCATTTATAACAAATATTAAAGTCCCGAGGCCCATTCCGATACTACCGTTTGGAAACCTGAAAGCGTTTATTGCATCTAAAGTCAAAATAGCCGCAAATAAAACTGCTGCATACCAAAAATATCTGTGAATATTATTCATTATCAAAGGGAACTTGGATTCTCCACTGTATTTTTTGTGTGGCTCTTTAACAGCACAAGCTGGCGGGGAAAACCAAAAGGATCTATAATAAGCTTTTCTATAGTAATAACAAGACAGCCTAAAACCCATCGGAAAAATCAATATTATGATCGCTGGTGAGAGCTTGTACCAAGATCCTAAAATAGGAACTGTCGTGTACTGACAGTTGTTAGCAATACAAGGCGAATAAAAGGGAGACAGATAGTTTCGCCCAATCGTTCTTCCTAAAATATTTGCGGTGTAATAATCATTGTTTCTTATCGCAGCCCACGACCCGTAGACCACAAAAAGGAATAACCCGATAAATGTTAAGGTGGGTTGTATCCACCATCTGTCTTGTCTTAAAGTTTTGACGTTCGGTCCGCCTTTAGGCTTTCCTATTTCTACTGCGGTAATTGCGCTGTTGTTAAAACTGTTATTGGAATCTGTTTCTGTATTTGTTGTAGTCACCAAATAAATACAATAGCGCAAATTTTAGCGCTAAAAGTGCATTTTTTATTACTAGCCCATATTTGATTAATTGTTAACAAATTTAAAATTTATAAAAAACTGCCATCTTAATTAATTTTCGATATAATTACGTTCTATCGTCAATACAGATAGTGGTTATATCCATAACAATAATTTTGGTCTTTTAAAAACAAGAACAATAATTATGATGAAAAATTATATGCAACAAAATTTCAGATATGACCGCTCAAAATCAGCTCGTCTAACATACCCGTATAAAACAAACTGACAACAACTCTCTAACTGGAAACTCTCTAGCTGAAAACTTTCTAATTAAAAACTCCCTAATTGGGAAATTAGTATCAGATATCTTTTGCTTTAACGCTATATCATTACTCAATATCATTACTCAATATCATTACTCAATATCATTACTCAATATCATTACTCAATATCATTACTCAATATCATTACTCAATATCATTACTCAATATCATTTGACAATAACGTATTTGTATTAAAAATCACCTCTCTAACGCAATTGATATAAATTAAATCGGTAAAATAAGAGATATCGGAATTTTGATTCAAAACAGTTTCTTTAGTTTTTGCAAATATGACAAAATATCTAACCTGACAGTAAAGCTAACATGACAAAATAAATGTGACAAAATAAATGTGACAAAATAAAAATAAGTCTTTATTCGATCTTTTACGTCACGACTTTTATGTTACAAAGTTACATAAAGCAACTAAAAATTATTAAACAATTAAACTTACCGATATTTAACAAGGCAGATTGGAAAATTGGAATTGGATTCACACAAATTTAACGAAAGTAATGTAGCTGAAATTGTCAACATTGGACAGCTTAGAGCCCTAGGTTATAAATCCAAATCAATTAAGCTAGAAATCGCTGAAAATCTAGCCAGGAAATTGAAAAATCGAGATCCTATATTTACTAACTTCTACGGTTACGACAGTACCGTAATCCCCAAGATTTTAAATGCACTGCTCGCAAAACATGACTTTGTTCTTTTAGGACAGAGAGGGCAGGGTAAAACCAAGCTGATCAGAAGCTTAACCGAATTTCTGGACCCTTACATTCCCATAATCAAAGGATCAGAGCTCAACGACGATCCATTGAGTCCAATCTCCTACTTTGGAATACAGCAAGTTGCGAAATTCGGAGACGAGACTGAAATCGAATGGGTGACTTCCGACAAGCGATTTACAGAAAAGTTAGCTACCCCTGATATCAGTGTGGCAGATTTAATCGGAGAAATTGACCCCATTAAAGTCGCAGAAGGAAGACACCTAAGCAATGAAGAAGTTTTGCATTACGGACTGATTCCGAGATCCAACAGAAACATATTTGCGATTAACGAACTACCTGACTTAGCTGAAAGAATACAAGTTGGATTATTCAACATTTTAGAAGAAAGAGATTTTCAAATTAGATCATTTAAATTCCTAATTCCAATTGATGTACTTTTTGTCGCCACGGCAAACCCCGAAGATTATACCTCAAGAGGCAGGATAATTACGCCATTAAAAGATAGATTTAAAGCTCAGATTAGAACACACTATCCATTGGATTTGGAAACCGAGGTAAAAATAGTAGATGAATTTGCCGATTTGACTCCTCCGTTGAACGTACAGTTAAAACAGACAACGTTTATGAAAGAGATTATCGCCAACTTTACCCAGTTTCTAAGACTAAGCCCTCATGTAAATCAACACTCTGGTGTCTCAGTTCGACTTTCAATTTCCAATATGGAAACTGCTGCTTCAAACTCGTTCCGACGCGCAATTATAAACAACGAAGAGGAAACTGCGATTAGAATAAGCGACCTTAAATGTCTAGTCGATTCTACCTTAGGAAAAATTGAATTGGAGACATTTGACGACGACGACACAGACATAATCACCAAAACTTTAAACCTTGCAATATTATCTGAATTCAAAGAAAAGCTGCCCCCGGAATCCCTCGGTCAAATCGTGGCTCTCTTTGATAACGGATTAATTGTAGATTGCGGAGACGATCTGTTAAATGAGCATTATTCAAAGCTTTTGAACGAATACCCTGAGCTCAAAAAAGCCGTTGAAAGTTTACTCACTACTGAAGACCCCTCGGCTTTAAGCAGTCCAAGCGTTGTGGCTTCGGCTACTGAGTTTATTTTAGAAGGTCTCCATTTAAAAAAACGACTAAATAAAAACTCACTTGGGGCAAGTTCAACTTACACTACTAGACAGGTAACCTTAAGGCTCAACCCTTGAACTAATAAACTTGGTATGACTAAATTTCTAAAGAGAAAAACCTAATCACTTCAATGGCTATAAACTACTCCAAATGGGACGGAACCCAAGAATGGCTTTTCGTAGACGAAACTGATCTTCTATCTGAAATTACTGACGATATAATATATCACGGCGACGTATCAGCTGCCTTACGAAGACTGTTAAGACAGGGCTTTTTAACCAAAGACGGTGATAACATAATGGGCTTAGATGACATCGTAGAGGCAATTCGCAATAAAAAAGAAGAGATAAAAGAACGAGTCGATCCTCTTTCAATTTACGAAGACGTGCAAAACAAACTTGAAGAAATTTTAGACATCGAAAAACAAGAAATTCACAAATTAAAAACACTTTTAGAAAACTCAAACAATAAGCGACAACAGGAAATTTCAAATGAAGCATTGACTCTTAAAGAACTTAAATTAGAGTTTTTGGGTGACGATATTCCGACTCAAATAAACTCCCTAAATAGTTACGATTTCACTTCTTCAAAGGCTGAACAGTTATTTAACGAGCTTAAAGAGGAGATAACGCAAAGACTACTTGAAAGATATTTAGATAGCATGCAAGAAGCGGTAAATTCGATGGATGAAAAATCCATGACAAGAATTAGAGAAGCGTTGGATGCTATCAATGCGATGATCGAAAAGGATTTAAACCACGAAAATATCGATCAAGATTTTGAGAACTTTATGGATAAATACGGAGACTTATTTCCGTCTAATCCCAAGAACTTAACCGAACTGTTGGAATTTTTAGTTGCACAAATGGCTGCATCTCAAGCTATGTTAAATGCGATGTCAGAAGACCAGCTCAGACAGTTTTTAAAATTACAGGATAGTTTGCTAGCAGATATGGACTTATCGTGGCAGCTAAACAGACTTTCATCTAATTTGGCAAAAATACTTCCTGAAAAGTTTCCAGCCGGGAGCATTAATTTCGAGAAGTTCCAATCAGATCAATTAAAAGGTCTAAATAGTTTGGGCAAACTCTCTAATTTAGAAAATATTTTGAATCAAACATACAGTTCCAGTGCATTAATGGATATCGATTTAGATGAGATAAAAAGGCTTTTGGGTGACAAGGCATATCAGTCGATAGAAAAACTAAAAGACCTTCATTCAACACTAGAAAAATCCGGTTTGGTAGAAAAAGACGGAGACTCCCTAAAGTTGACTCCGAAAGGACTTTCTAAGATTGCGAGTAAAGCATTAACGGAACTTTTTTCAGATTTAAGGAAATCTATGCTGGACTTGCACGCTACAACAAAATTAGGTTTTGGTTCGGAAAGCTCAGATATACTTGCGCCCTATGAGTTCGGTGATCAAATGGATCTAAACATTACTGAAACAATTAAACAGGCGATATTCGACAAGGGTCCGACTATTCCAGTTAAGTTGAACGAAGACAATTTCATAATAGTAAAAAAGGAAGAGTCAGTAAGAGCTGCCACGGTAATTATGCTGGACCTATCGCTTTCGATGCCGATGAAAGATAACTTTCTTCCCGCAAAGAAAGTTGCTTTAGCGCTCTGGTCTTTGATATCGTCGAAATACCCCAGAGACTTCGTCGGTATCGTTGGATTCGCAGAGTCTGCATTTCAGATTAAATATAATGAACTGCCAGAAACTACTTGGAACTATGCTTATGGAACAAACATGGCTCACGGGCTTGCGGTATCGCGACATCTGCTTTCTAATCAGGTCGGAAATAAACAAATAATTATGATAACAGATGGTGAACCTACCGCACACTTAGATGCAACAGGACAAGTATTTTTTCACTACCCTCCGATTAAAGAAACCATAGACAGAACGTTGCTGGAAGTTTTGAGGTGTACAAAATCTCAAATTAAAATCAATACTTTTATGCTCGACTCTACAATATATCTGACTAACTTCATAAAAACCGTCACCGAAATAAATAAGGGCAAGGCATTTTTTACGACGAATGAAAATCTGGGAAAGTATGTTTTGCTAGATTTTATGAACAACAGAAAAACGACAAAAAGGATATAGAGCGTTCGGCTGATCACTATATGTGTTGGACTAACCTCACTTAGCGTAATTTTGCTTGAATAATTTGTGATAATATGTAATAATTACATAAATGTAATTACACGCATGAAATTAGCAAAGGGGGCTCACTGACATGGAAGCCATACAACTTATTTTTGGAGAACACGACATGAGTTGGCAGAAAAGAGCCAACTGCATGGGAGTTGATCCAGAACTTTTTTATCCTGAAAGAGGTGCATCAACCAAAGAAGCAAAGTCCGTATGCAAGGGTTGTGTCGTTCGCGAAGAATGCCTTGAATACGCCATAATTACTGGAGAAAAATTTGGAATATGGGGAGGCTTAAGCGAAAGAGAAAGGCGCAGAATCAGAAGAGCCAGATCTCTTATAAGACCTCGTACAGTTACAAAAATTAACGCATCTTAATAAACATCTTCAGTTTTTATTTTCATGTGTTAGCTTCACTCTGGCTAAGACGATACTCAATAGTCTTGGTCAGACCAATATCTAGTCTTCCCCAATATTTGGCGTCAATTGCATTCAAGACTGCTTTAGGCATAAGCCCTACTAATTCTGTACTTATAATACTGCCGCCAAAATCTTTAACAAGTGCATGAACTGCTCTGTATAGATGATACGGATTTAATACCCACGGAGCTACTAAATTACATGAGATCTGAATCATGTCTTCGTAACTAAATGATAGGATCCTTAATTCTTTACTTCTCAAATTCGAAGCAATCAACTTAGCGTCGTCTAAATTAATACCAATCACTAAAATGTTATATGCGATCAGAGCCCTCCTAGCTCCTACAGCAATTACACCAGATTTCGGTTTAATCAAAGCTTGGTCTACTAAATCTGATCTTTTATTAAGCAACAACTTTCTAACCTGGGGCAATGTCATTTCAGGTTCATAGGGCACTGCAGCAATCTCTAGTTCAGAGTTACACCATTCTATAAATTCATCTCTAACAATAACTGCTTCTGAGAGATTTGATTCAGCCAATCCCGGAATCGGAATAAAAGGTACCACGTCTACGGACCCAAATCTAGGATGCAGACCTTTGTGACGGGTCAGATCAATCTCTTTAGTCGCACCAGCAACCAAAGCTTTGACATCTTTTATTAAATTCTCACCAGCTAAAGTAAAAACAGATCTATTGTGCAATCTGTCCACATGAACGTCTAAAAGCGACTTGGAACAAACCTTTTTTAGTTCAATAATCAGTGATTTCTTGTTGCCTTCACTTATATTGATAACAGATTCAAGCAATGAAGGTGTGGTTTTTTAATTCAGATATTACTCTGCGTTGGATGTCAAGGTTAATATATCCGACCTATCCAACTTTCTTTTCTTAAGTATTCGTCTTCGTTCTCTTTCAGAAGCTCCACCCCAGACACCGTGATCAACTCTGTTCGCTAACGCATACTCTAGACAGTTTTCGATTACTTTGCACTTTTTGCAGACCTTTTTAGCTTTAATAACGCCAGCACCATCACTTGGGAAAAACAGTTCAGGGTCTAAATCACGACAAAGACCCTTTTTCATCCAACTGTGTGCCCCGGCTTCAGAAGTATCCATTATTCCTCCATACTTAACTACCTAATATTTTAGCGCAGTTAACTTTAAAAAGTGTGTTTTAGCTTCCCATTCCAACATGCTGGCTCTTCTGTAAAGCCTTTCCTTCAGTTTGAAGCGAAGGAGCAACCATTATTTCGGCCTTATGAAACTCTTTAATTGTCGCATAACCACACGTCGCCATAGAAGTTCTAAGTGCTCCAAAAAGGTTCATTCTCCCGTCATTTTCATGTGCTGGACCAAGTAGTATCTCTTTTAAGGATCCTCTCTGTTCGACCTTAACTCTCGTGCCACGAGGAAGGGTAGGGTGAAACGTAGCCATTCCCCAGTGATAACCTCGACCCGGTGCTTCATAAGCTGCCGAAAGCGGCGATCCGAGCATTACGGCATCTGCTCCGCATGCAATCGCTTTAGCTATATCTCCTCCACGGGACATTCCTCCATCTGCGATTACATGAACATAAACTCCAGTTTCTTCCAAATGACGAGCTCTGGCACCTGCAGCATCCGCTATAGCGGTTGCCTGTGGCACACCAATACCCAAGACTCCTCGTGTAGTACAGGCGTTGCCAGGTCCCACTCCGACTAATATACCCATAGCTCCCGTTCTCATCAGGTGAAGAGCTGCCTGATATGACGCACATCCTCCGACGACCACAGGTATATCTAGTTCTCTGATATATTTTTTCAAATTTAAAGGTTCAGATGATTTCGAAACGTGTTCAGCTGAAACTACTGTTCCCTGAATGACTAACAGATCTAATTCTGCTTGAACAATTGATTTGTGCATAAACTCGGTTTTTTGAGGTGTTACAGATGCACAAGCAATAACTCCGGCGTTTTTAATCTCTTGAATCCGCTGAACTACTAAGTCTAAATTTATCGGTTCTTGATAAATTTGCTGCATCCTAGCTGTAGCTTTATCAACTTCCAATGCTGCGATTTCGTCCAATAAAGTGTTTGGGTCTTCATACCTAGTCCAAAGGCCCTCCAAGTTAAGGACTCCCACTCCGCCAAGTTTTCCTATCTCAATTGCACTCTGAGGGCTTATAACCCCATCCATCGCAGCACCCATCAACGGCAACTCAAATTTAAAGGCATCAATTTCCCAAGATATGTCAACATCTTCTGGATCCCTGGTTCTTCTTGAGGGAACAATTGCTATGTCGTCAAATCCATAAGCTCTTCTACCGTATTTGCCAATACCTATTTCTATTTCTGCCACTTAAATCCTCATCTCGCTAAAATGCTATAAGTTATATTTTATATCACTGCGGCTAAAAAATATGCATTAGCAACTCAAAGTCATATATATTTAAGCTCACCATCAAGAGTGAAGGTAGTGGATTGCCATAAGCTATCTTGAACAATTAACATACTTATTTATTTCCCTACAGATAATAGATCTGCTTATATTAGCTAAATACCGCTTATTTTAAATGTGGCTTATTTTAAATGCGGCTTATTTTAAGTGCATATGAGATTTTACTTGGCGAAGTG
>JAJYVQ010000148.1 GCA_021791915.1 Actinomycetes bacterium
TTGACCTAAGAATGATAGCGTCTAAACCCAGTGCTTTCAGCGTCAGCACTGTATCTTTGATCGACTCTCCTTTTTCCAAAGAAGACTTTTCGGAATCAAAACCGATGATATTTAATCCGAGACGCTTCGCAGCAATTTCAAATGAAATTCTAGTTCTAGTGGAATTTTCCAAAAAGATTAAAGCGACGGTCTTCTCAATCGGTTTAAAATACTTAATTCCTCTGGTTTCAATCGTTCTGAAATATTCAGCAAGTTCAACAAATTCCATAAGTTGTGCTAGAGAAAATTGCTCAATATCTATAAAATTAGACATTAGATTTCTCCAGCCAGACTTCACCGTCTATTACAGTTACTTGTTCGCTTAAGGAAGTCGGCAAATTCTTGCCCACGAAATCTGGTCTTATCGGAAACTCTCGATGCCCTCGATCTATTAAGACGGCCAACTTAACATTTGCCGGCCTTCCGTAATCAAGTAATGCCTGAAATGCCGCCCTTACTGTTCTGCCTGTGAACAATACATCGTCAACCAAAACTACATTCATCTTGTCGATTGTGATGTCGATATCCGTTGGCAGGGTAGATTTCTCGAATCTGGTCGCCGTATCATCCCTATACTTAGTAACGTTAAGGATGAATTTAGGAACAACTATATTTTCAATCGAGCTGATATTAGAGCCAATCAGCTTTGAAATTTCAATCCCACCGTTAGCTAATCCAACTAGAACTAGCTTTTCGGCTCCCTTGTTCGCTTCGAGAATTTCGTGAGAGATCCGCTTTAATGACCTTTCAAACGACTCGGAATCTAGTAGTCGTTTTAAATAACGCTGTTGATCGCTTACTATATCTAAATTTGCAGCGATTATAGAATCTTTTGAATCTGATACGTTTTTTGACACTTATCTATCTCGTTTAAATCTCACTGGATTTAATTAACGCTTATGCCCACAATTTCTTGCGAGTATTTTCCGCCAAGTTACATTATAGTAGGTCTTGACATTATAAAGTTATTATTTAAGTGAGAAATTTACAAACTCCAGCTGAAACTAACTTAATAATTTACTTGACGATCTTGGCGAACTATTTCTGTGAGATTTTAGGTGAATGACTTTTATTGCTTTTAAAATAATTACTTTTTAACGTTATCACTTTTGAAATCATCAGCATCCATTGTATTTTGGGGCACAAAATGCGCCAACACTCCATTTATGAACCCTTTAGAATCAACTGAAGAGTACAAGTCTGCTAAATTTATCGCTTCTTGTAGAACAACTGCTTTTGGAACAAAACCTATAATCATTTCAGATACCGCCCAGCGCAAAATTGCACGATCCACATACGACAGTCTGGTGATTTTCCAGTCAATCAAAATATTTTCAATCTCTGAATTAATCTTTTCAGAATTATTCAGGTAGTATCCTACGATCCTATTTGCATATGAGTAATTCTTTGGCCAAGCTTTAAGTTCGCTCTTGCATCTATCCACATCGTAATTTAAAATATCTATCTTGTATAAGAATTCAACTGCACGTTCTCGATTGATGGTGTGTAGGTGCTCCGAAGGTTGTAATTGTTCTGAATCTTCCACAATGCCATATCACCTCTCAGTTATTTCTTCAGCAAGACACTTATTGTCATTTTAAATACTTACCACAGCTTAAATATGCCACGGGCTATGCACCACAGCGTCTATAGTTTAAAATCTAAGCTCTAGTCAGGTACTCACCGGTTCTGGTGTCCACTTTGATAGTTTCATTAGGATTTACAAACAGCGGGACTTGGACGATCAAACCGGTTTCCAACGTTGCAGGCTTTCTTGCCCCAGACACCCGGTCACCTTGAATACCAGGTTCGGTTTCTATCACCTTTAACTCCACTGCTGCAGGTAATTCAATACCAATAATTTCATCTCCGTACCTCTGTAGAGTGACTGACTCGCCTTCTTTTAGATAAGAACCTGAATCACCGAGACTATGTACATCAACACTAATCTGTTCATAAGAGGTTTCATCCATAAAAACAACACTGTTGCCGTCCTTATATAAAAATTGCATTTCGGATTTATCAATTAATGCTTGCTCAACCTTCTCATCTGCGCGAAAAGTCTTCTCCAAAACTGCTTTAGTTCTCAAATTCCGAAGTTTAGTTCTAACAAAAGCTCCTCCTTTGCCGGGCTTAACATGTTGAAATTCAATCACCGTAAACAGTCCCTCAGGCAGTTCTAGCCCCATACCATTTCTAAGATCATTTGTTGAAATTGTGCTCATGCTACCATATCCTTTGTTGTATTCGTAAGCGTTCTACTTCCGTCCGTCGTAACCACCAAAGTATCTTCTATTCTCACACCACCCAAGTCTTCAATATAGATACCTGGTTCCACCGTAATTACCATATTTTCTTTAAGTTTAGTTGAAAAAGATGATGCGACCCATGGCAACTCATGAATATCGAGTCCTACACCGTGCCCAGTAGAATGAGTAAATTTATCTTTGAATCCACTATCGCTTATAAACTTGCGACAAGCATTATCTACCTTGGTAGTTGTCACTCCTGACTTAACTGAGTTCACTCCTAGAACTTGAGCACTTAGAACAATATCGTAAATCTCTTTCAATTTTTTATTCGGTTCGCCCACTGAAACCGTACGAGTCATATCGGAACAATAACCGTCTACTTGCGATCCAAAATCACAAACAATAAGATCTCCCTCTACAAATTTTCTGTCAGTTGGTTTAGCATGAGGCAAAGCACCATTTGGACCAGAAGCAACAATAGTTGAAAAGGAATTTCCTGAGGCACCGCAAAGTCTTATCTCAAAATCTAATTGCACAGTTAAATCTAACTCACTCACACCAGGTATAAAAAGGTTTCTAATATTTTTAAACGCAACATCGGCGCACTGACACGCTTTTTCTATCCTCGCTACTTCACCTAAGTCTTTTATAACTCTAAGCTCTTCTACAGGGGTACCTGCAGAAACTATATCGCTTCCTTCAAATAGTTTTGCCATCTTTGAAACCGAATCCCAAGGTATATTTTGACCTTCCAAGCCGATTCTCTTACAATTTTTTACAAATTTAACCAGTTGCTTAGATTGAATCTTAGGAGATCCTACCTCAATTTGAATATCGACACTGGAACATTGAAGTTCTCTTTGAACCTGAAGTTCATATCTACCGTCGGTGAATATACAACTTTCCCCCGTTTTCTTTACCGCAAGTATCGCAGCAGAACCTGTAAAAGATGTAAGATATCTTACATTTGTGAGGTTTGTTATAATAACCGCATCCAGAGAACTATCTGATAATTTACCCAGAAGTCTAGGGATTCTTAGACTCACCTCCATGGGAGTCAATGACGACAGATCTACAGGATGAATTTTTTTCATAGATTAACTATACAACATCGTAAGTATGCCCATAATAAGCCGTTGAAGTTTTAACTATTAAATCATTACGAAAAATTAAAACAAATCAAAAATCAATAATTTTAACTAGATAGCTAAGTTCTAAGCAATGTTGTAATTAGCTGGTTAAAAGCTCGTGAACCGCAAGGATTGCTAGTTTATATCCGATTATTCCAAAACCTGCGATCAAACCGTTCGATACAGGCGCTATTACAGACTTATGTCGAAACGTAGCTCTAGCATTCGGGTTAGTGATATGTAGTTCAATAACTTTTCCGCCAAAGTTTGCTAATGCATCTGATATCGACCATGAGTAATGAGTCAATGCACCAGCATTAATTACAATGGCATCATAAGTTCCATTGCCTTCGCTTATCACTTGGACTATTTCTGCTTCGGAATCAGATTGATAAGTCCTAACGTCAATATCGCATTTTAAACCTTCAGCAATAGCTTCCTGCTCGTAAGATTTTAACGACTCATAGCCATAAATTTCAGGTTGCCTCATGCCTAATATAGACAAATTTGGTCCACTAACTAAAAGCACTTTAAATTTTGACACTTAAGCCTCCTTAGAAGTTTCCCATTGATTCCTGCTGTTAACATTTAACTAAATTAAACTCCAGTAACTACTTATAGGTTATCACTACTCTCGAGATGAAAGGTATTGGTCAGACTAAATTGGAACTTAGATATAAAGTTTGAATTACAGTGATCATAGAATGAATAACAAAGTAATAAAATGGCTACTGACAAATAAGTGATTAGTGAACCTACACCAAACGCCAGTTGTTCACTGACATTTAATATAAATAAGTAACAGATCTTTTAGCATTAGGGTTTAGTTGCTTTGAAATACCAGTCATGAGGTAGTCATCTAAACTTAATTATCGACTTAGCGGTTGCCTAAATATTATTATTTGAAGTAGAATGAAAGATAAAGCATAAAACTGTCTTCTTACAATTAAGAATGAAATCACTTCAAAAAACTAAGCATATCAAAAGAATAAAAATTCCTGCACTAGCACTATTTTGTATGATTTTGTCATCACTGTTCTTCACTGCTTGCTCGCCACAATCAGCTACTGTAACACCCGGAATTTCGGGCAATGTTATTGTTACCAACACAAATTCTTCGTCGGTTGTAGAAGTTGACACAGTAACTACCGATACAGTATTTAATATTAAGCTGCCAATTAAACCCACACAAGTAATATTGTCGCCATCAGGGATTAAAGCCTATGTTATAAGCTCAACTTCAAATAAGGTCTACATGATAAATACTTTAGGGCAGTCTATCGCCGGATATTTTAAATTGCCTGGGGACCCACTTGACTTTGTAATTTCACCTGCAGATAACTTTTTAAATGCGTACGTAATCCTTGCGAACACAAATAAAGTTGCAGTAGTAAACCTTCTTACGAACCATATATCAGGAACTTTTTATGCAGGATCAGATCCTACGTCAATAGCAATTTCTAAGTCGGGTTTGTTGGGATTTATTACTGATTACAAATCTAATGAGTTAAATGTTGTAGATCTTATTAATTATCGAACTAAGTTTTTTATATCTGTTGGAGAAGAACCTATTTCAGTTGCCATTACTCCAAACGGCGGAACAGCCATGGTAGTATGCCAAGGTAGCAATTCTGTTTATCCATTAAATCTAAATACCTTTAAACTCGAACCATCAATCTTTGTTGGTCAGAGTCCTAATAACATAATTGTGGACAACTATATATCTAAAGCCTATGTTTCAAGGTCAAATCAAAACCAGGTAACACCAATTGATTTAATTAAGAACGTAGCTTTAATACCAATTGTGACTTCTGGCATTGTTCAAGACATTGCAGTGTCAAAAAATGGATACAACTTATTTGTAGCACAAACTGATCCAAATCAACTAACCGTCATACCCGTTTACCTTCAAAGTGATGCCTTTTCAGTTAAATTAAATTTTAATCCGACCAGCGTAATGCCGCTAAGCTAGGTCCGATACAATTATTGCCTCAGAAGTTATATTATTAGATATATCTTGATTGATTTAAAAGCCCCTTATTAAAGTTGAATTAACTAGCATTAAAATAGTGTGTTAAGATACTTAATCTGGGACGTTAAAAAGTGTTTTATTCTACGTTACGGTAAAAATTATGGATAAAAATATTTATTTTTAAGAGAGTAGTTCTCATCGTATGAAAGTAAGAAAGATTAAACTATTTGTGACATTAGTTGTGTCTACATTGATCGCTTTTAGTCTTAGCGCATGTAGCAATAATTCAGCTCCGCAGATTAAACTCACTAAGACCCAACGTTATGCTTTGTCACTCACGTTGCCGCAAAGTTACTATACACAATTAAAAATGCTACCACTCTCTCAATCGTTTCCGCCTGGGTTCGTATATGGCGTAAAGAACAATTTATTTAAATGTCTCAACATATCAACTCAAATGAGCAGTGCTAACGAAGGCATTAAATTCAACTATAAAGTCACTGGAAAAATATCTAGCAACGAACCTTTTAAGCTAAATT
>JAJYVQ010000149.1 GCA_021791915.1 Actinomycetes bacterium
GCATCTGTCCAGTTGGTCGGACTCCTGAAAATACAATTGACATTTTATTAATGATACAGCTTAATTTATAAGTAAAATTGAAATTAACACATTGATATTTAAATTTAGGATATTTAAATTTAGGATATTTAAATTTAAAACATTTAAATTTAAGCTTTCATCTGTAAATTAAAGATTCATATGGAAGTCACAAAAGAAACAAATTAATTACGAGAATTTATCTTGAAATTCGCATTTTTATGATCAGTTTACTTATGTTCAGCATATTAAGTTCAGTAACAGTGAGCGGTTTTGTTTATGGATATAATGAATTTAAATATTATGAACTAAAGAATTTTTGGCGGAACTGGTAGATAAATGGTTTTTGATGTAAAGACTGACAAGTTTGAAGGCCCGATCGATGTCTTATATAAACTTATCGTTAGCCACGACTTAGATCTTAACGAACTTTCGCTTTCTTTAATAGTAGATGAATTTGTGGCTGTTGTTAATAAAATGGATCAGTTTGACCTAGAGAGAGTAACTGAATTTACTTTGATTGCTTCTATTCTGGTCGAGCTTAAATCCAGAAGACTCCTACCTGAAAAAGAATCGCTTTTAGGTGAAGAAGATTTGCTTCTATTTGAAGAGCGGGACTTGCTTCTGTCTCGATTGGTTGACTGCAGAACTTTTAGGGAAGTTTCAAAGTTATTCGCAAAAATGATGGAAGAATCAAGTTCTCGTTACGGTAGAAAAGTGGGTAAAAACGAGAAATTTTCATCAGCGCTGAGTGATCTATTAGAAGATGTAGTTCCAGCTGACCTTATTTATGCGCTTATGAAGATTAAACGAGATAGGCAACCTAAAATACAGCACGTTGATCTATCTCATGTTTCGGCTTCGCCACGAATATCGATCGAAGAAGCTTTTGCTTCAATTACACGAGAACTTAATGGAAGGCAAACTATCAGTTTTAAAGAGCTGGTCAAAGGATACAGCCAACCTATAGATATTGTAGTTTTCTTTCTTGCCACGTTGGAACTTTATAAGATTGGCATTGTAGAACTTGAGCAGTTTAAAACATTCGGTGAACTAAAAATTACTTTAAACAATGCGCCAAACTTAAGTTTTTCGCAAATAGTAGCTTCAGAATCGATTGACACTTATGATGCTGGTTCTTGAGGTTATTAAGATCCGGGATAATTAATGCTTGATATATAAGTGTTCGGAAAGCTAGTAGGTAAGAAATCTTCTGCTAATGGTATAAGCTGAAAATAAACTAGATCTGTGGCGATTTGTGGTGAATATACACATAATAAATACCTCGCTGAACTTTAGCCAGATAAGATAAAAGTGAGAAAAATATGACTGATTTAATGACCGATGAAAATCTGATATCAAAGATAGAAGCTATATTGCTGGTTTCAGACGAACCGATTTCTGCAAAGTCTTTAGCAAAATCGTTGACGACAACCGAGGATAAGATATCTACTGCAATCGAGTCTCGAGTCGAATTCTATAAAGAAAATTCATTCGGATTTACAATAAGTCAAATAGCTGGCGGATTTCGTTTTGAAACCCTTTCTGAGTTAGATGACTTTGTAGTTAAATTTGTTACTCAAGATCAACCTTCCAAACTATCTCCAGCCGCACTCGAAACGTTAGCTATTGTTGCCTACAGACAGCCAATTTCTCGAGCTCAAATATCTGCGATTAGAGGAGTAAATGCTGACGGCGTCATGAAACTTTTGATTCAAAGAGGATACGTAGAAGAAGTTGGCAGAGATGTCGGAATCGGACAAGCACTTTTATTTGGAACATCGAATTTATTTTTGGAAAAGATGGGGCTAAACTCACTTGATGATCTCCCCAGTTTAAGTGACTTCATCCCTGATGCTACTGAGGTTGAGGCACTAGAACAGATTTTGAAACCCGCATTTGATGAATGAAGCGGTAAATTTAGAGCGTATTCAAAAAGTACTGTCACGGATTGGAGTTGCCTCCAGAAGGAGAAGCGAACTACTTATTCTGGCTGGAAGACTTAAAATAAATGGTTGTGTGGCTACTTTAGGTGACAAAGTTGACGTGAGTTCAGACAAAATATATTTAGACGATGTACTTTTGGACCTAAACCCAAATTATGTTACTTATCTATTAAATAAGCCTAAAAACGTCGTTTCTACACTTTCTGATCCACAGGGAAGAAAAAAAGTGTCAGACTTTGTGCCAAAGTTACCAAGAGTCTATCCAGTTGGACGTTTAGATTTCGATTCGATAGGGTTAATACTATTAACTAATGAAGGAGATTTGGCATACCAGCTAAGTCATCCCTCTGGCCTGTGTGAAAAGACTTACGTAGTTCGAATTAACCGGTCGATTTCTGAAGGAGATGTTAGAAAATTACGCTCGGGAATATTGCTCGAAAATAAGTTGACTTTACCTGCTAAAGTTCAGAAAATTGACTCTACGATCCTTAAAATTAAAATTCGAGAGGGACGTAATCGACAAATCCGAAGAATGTTAGACCAACTTGGTTATGAGGTTACGGAGTTAAAACGAACTGCTATAGGTCCAATAAATGATGCGGATTTGCCAATTGGACAGTATAAAATTTTAGAATTCAAAGAGTTAAATATGCTCAGAAAGTCTCTTGAAATAGTAAAGCCTAACTAATGTTTAGTTTTTAGGTAGTTCAAATAGTAGTATTGTTTAGTGATATTAAAATGAGATTAATTAAAGAACTAATTCCTAAACGATTTTACAGTTCGGACAACAAATTAAGTAAACTTGTTGCTACTGTAATGTTTTTTCTCGTTGTTTTAGTTCTTTCTGGCTGCAGCTCTAGCAATAAGGTGTTGAACGAAAGTCCACCGGCAAGTTCAATGACAAGTCATAACTTGAAAATGCAGGGTGTCCAAGCCCAAGTAGGTAACTCGGTTAGCGCAACTACGTTGCCAGTTGGCTCGCCGATTTTACCGACTCAGATCAATGTAAATGGCGAAGCTATTGTATTGGGCTCCAACGGTGTGGTAAGTATTGTTAATACCAGCACAAACAAAGTTGTGAATCAAATTGCAACCAATTCCGCACCACCACAGAATCCAGATACACTTGCGGTAATTCCGAGCCAAAATGTGGGGCTAGTGGTCAGTGAAAGTCCGAGTTCAGTGGGCAATGCGATTGTGGTATTTAACTATGTTACAGGCCAGGTAGTTTTTACCATAGCTATGCCTTTTGCACCTGTGGCAATCACAACTGCAACTAATGGTTCGATAGCTCTTGTGTCTGGCTCACAGGGTCAGTTGGCGTCTTTGGACCTTACTTCAAGGTCAATTACAAATGTTATATCGTTAAATCAGTCTAGTCAGGCCTATATGGATGCGGTGGCGATTACTCCTAACCAAAAGTATGCCGTTGTGGTAGATGATGGGGGTGAAGTGGCAGGAAATATAGTATACGTTGTCAATCTACCTTCGCTACAAGTTTTAAATTCGGTTTCAGTGGGGATTGGTTCTGGTTATTTCCTAAATTCTATGGCAATCAGTCCAGATTCTTCAGTAGCATATGTGGTAAACGGAGGATTCGGAGATGGACAGTTAATTCCTGTGTCGATACCTACGGCAACTGTGGGAGGTGTAATAGATGTAGGTGGTGGACCTCTGGCAGTTACTCTGTCATCAAACGGAAATACTGCATATGTAGTGGATGGTGCTGTGGGATACGGAAATTTAGTTGTTCCAGTAGATCTGTCACAGGGTTTTTCATATCCAAACCGGACTGGCGGTACTCCCTATCAGGTTGGGGGTGACGTAAATGCCTATATGGACGCTATACAATTGACCCAAAATCAAAAGGTGGCATATGTAACAGACAGAGAAAATGGATTTTTGTACCCGATTGATCTGGCTGCCGGTTTGGCAAGCAAACCTATTTACGTGGGAAATTCACCTGTTGCTGTTGAGTTGATTTAACTAGCTAAAACTAATTGCATTAAAACCAACCACATCAGCTAATATTTAGTGTCTTCAAAAATTAGGTTTGAGGATGGTAATCTTTTTGTGTTAACTTGTAATACTTCTAGGGACTTCCAAACAAACTTAAACAAATGAATTAGGCAATCGTAGTTTGAAGTTCAATTAAATTATATAAAAAATAGTTAGCTTATTTACGACTATATGTATTAGGTTCTGCTTAAATCTAAAACTCATCGGCAATAAGCTAAGTTCGCAAGAAAAAATTATGGTATTTACATTCGACTTTAGAGCTTAGTTATTTGATATTTAGATAGTTCCAGTTATCGAATTTGACAGATATTTAAATAGTCCATGATTTAAGAAACCAAGTTGGCTGAGCGGTATATATCTTACAATACAGTTGAACAAAAAATTAACGCTTAGAAGTTAATAAATAAAGGGGAATAACCTCACCTTTTAGGTCACAGAATTTGACGATAGACTTTAGTATTATTCTCCGATAAATTCTGGTTTTGTGCGATTCAGTGAGGCTTCTATTCCAATTAAAGCGTCTTTTGTGTTAATCAGTTCAACTTGTTGCGATAGTTCATGTACCAGTATCTTCTGTACTTTTTTTACTGTCTGTGAATTTAGTGTTCTTTTAGTTGCCTGTATTGCTAACGGTGCATTTTCAGCCATGAGCTGTGCCATCTTCATTCCTCTGTCTAAGAGTTGTGATTCCTCAGTTAAATCATTGAGAAGTCCTATCTGGAGTGCTTCGTCGGCATAGACTCTCCTACCAGTTAACAACATATCAGTTGCTTTTGTGTGACCGACTATTTTGGGTAGCAGATATGTAAGTCCGAATCCTGGATGGATTCCGAGTTTAACGAACGGTGCTGTGAATTTTGCATTTTTAGTACCTATCCTATAATCGGTAGCAAGCGCAAGTCCTAAGCCAGCACCGACAGCTGCTCCTTGTATCAAACATACGATAGGTATCGCGGTATTAAGGATGCGCAGTGCCTGGTAATAGAAGGCGTTTGTGTCTTTTTCAAACTGTTTTGCTGGAGCTATCTTTTCGTTTGGAATTGAAGTTTCATCGGGAGAACCGACCCCGCCTGTACTGAAATCTGCTCCAGCGCAAAAATTTTTGCCAGTAGAAAGAAGCAGTAAAGAACGTAGTTTAAGTTCTTCGCTGTGTTGTAGTGTGTCTGCTAGTTTTTTTAAAAGCAACAGATCAGTATAGTTGTGAGGTGGTCGGTCAATTGTAATTTGACCGACTGGTCCCACTGCTTCAAACTTAATTTCATTATCAATGTTTCTCATATCAGGCAATATTAGTTTACTTGTAAGATTGTATGTTACAAAATTACCGTGGTGTAAAACTACTGTGGTGTAAAATTACTTGCTATAAAGTTTTCGATGCACAAGTAGCTATAATCCTAGTCTGACTGAACAGACGGGCCACTGCCCCCAACCGCTTCTCTGAGCAAGCCTTTGAGCAGCTTGATCCTGCATTGCAGGTGCGGCATTAGAGGGAAGCCCAGAATAGCCCAAAGATTCCCATGTGGACAGTGAGAACTGATATGCACCGTAGTAACCGTTACCCGTATCATCTCCGTAGTTGTTATTGGATTCACAAGAGCGAAGCTCTGACCAAATTCCACCTGAGGGGCTATATGCTATCGGCTGTGTATAAACCGGCCTACTGTAAGTAAGCGTTGGACGAACAACTACTGTAGTTGTAGTTGGGTGATACACAACTGGTGGTACGGTAGTTGGCGTAACATCAGCTGTCAAGGATATCGCATTGGCAATGTTAGATACTTGTTGATCGTTATTTAGTGCGACCACATTTCTAGTTGCTGTTTTAATACTTGATTTATCAACACTTAAGGTGCCTATTTTTTTATTAATTGCCAGTTTGGTATGGGACTGACCGACCCAGTTGTTTAACAAGATAATGCCAAATGC
>JAJYVQ010000150.1 GCA_021791915.1 Actinomycetes bacterium
AAGTGAAAATTATAGTTACTCTCTAATAATGATGAGAGGATTTCTAAGGACGTTATACAATTGACAAATCTAAAAAATAAACAAAAATAACAGTGGAATTACGGTCTGATTACCTTTAAACAAATTTCGTCTTTGAAGCTTATTTTTGATATTTTTGGGATTCTGAATATGCAAAAGAGCTGATCTTTAAATCGGCTTTGAACTGCTCTTTTATTAGTGGCGGGGGCTGGATTTGAACCAGCGACCTTCGGGTTATGAGTTAGATGTATAGGTGTTATTAGGTACAGTTGATATCTAAATATGCTGTTCTGAATGGGTGCGGTGATGTTTGGAGGTTGCTAATGTTAAGTAATTCAGCTGAGTTCGTTTGACAAATGTTTGACAAGAATTAAACTTTTAACAACATTCTGTAATTACCAGAATGGGTATTTTTGAAGTAATGGATTATTTAATTCTATTAAGATTTTTGTTACTTTGAGGTAGAAGCAAAATGGCTTGATTGTTGTTGTTTAACATCATTATTCTCCCATAATTTCTTAGGTTAGGGAGTCTACGAGAAATTCAAACCATTACAACCCACTTCAATATTATTTTCATATTTGACACGATCTAAAGTTCATCTTTGCCGATAATGCGAACTATCATTAAATTCCTAATAAAGTCATCTGCAACAGCTTGAAAATAACCATAGAAGCTTCATCTTATTTTTAGAAAGTCAAAACCAGCCAAGATTTTAATCTATCTCATAGATTCACTTGGAACAATACAGATTAACAGTAACGGTCTGGGGTTTCCCTCCTTTCTGATTTGGTTCTTCTATCTTGTGGTATCCCATGGGACTCTCTGTGAAGGCGTTTGGCTTTGTTTAAAACTAAACCCAGTTTAGTTATTGGAAACGTAGTAATTATTATAAAAGATGTAACTGGAATAATAAAATAATGATAAAAAATTGAAACATCATATGAGCTTAAAATAAGTAAGCGGCGCATGATCACGGCTGGCCAATATACTACCCAAGAACCAATCATGATAAAAAAGTACCAACCGAAATACCAACCTGCATACAAATTTCGAAGTTTATAGAGCATTCCATCGTAGTAAAGATCCTTTTTAAATCTTTCCTTATACTTTACGGCATCAGCATAGTAGCGACGTCTGATTCGACTTCCAAATAACTTACGCTCTAAGGGAGTTAACAACGAAAGGTCAGGTTCTGGTATAACCATTGAAGATAAGTCGGGCTCATCGTAATCTTGTATCACTTTTGCGTCCTAGCAAGTTATCGCACGATAGACCGTATTTCCAGCATCCC
The DNA here is from genome assembly GCA_021791915.1 of Actinomycetes bacterium. Taxonomy (GTDB): domain Bacteria; phylum Actinomycetota; class Acidimicrobiia; order Acidimicrobiales; family JABEUL01; genus JAJZNL01. The sequence continues at coordinate 1,313 of JAJYVQ010000150.1, forward strand.
ATGCAGCCCCAGCACCGCCAGAAACCGTAGCTACAACTGGAAGCAAATCAGTTAAATTATTTTCATCTAAAAAAGATGAAATTGTTGAAAACTTACTTCCCAATAAATCTGCACCACCAGACGCCGTGCTAATAATACCCAACCCCATTCCAACACATGCCTGCCAAATACCGTTAATACAATCGTTACCATCTAAAGCTGTTGCACCAAATCCAGTTACCACGCTTGTTCCTCCAAGTAGTTCACCAAGACCTGGATCTATGATATCTGCAGCAATTGATGCAATACCCGTAACAGTTGATACCACCCCCAATCCGACTCCTACCCAATCTAAAAAGGAAGGTCCGCTACAAGTCGCACACAACCCAGTAGGGTCTGTTTCATTTGTAGGATTGTCATTTGCGAATTGATATGGATTTGAATTGTTTGCAAAAAGTGGATCTGAGTTAGTGGCTAGTCCTCCTGATATGGGACTTACTACTCCAGCATATGAATAAGGCTGATTTAGGGCCAGTATTCGCAGATCCTGAGTTATAAACTGACCTGTAGTTGCATCATAGAATCTATTATCCATATAATAAAGGCTTGAGTTTGAATCATAATATGCATTGTCCCAGCCAATGGGTGGAGCACCTGACCCTGGGCCACCACCATAAGTATTATAAAGATTTGGATTATTAATCGTACCGTCCTGGGAGAAATTGATAAGTGGTGATCCAGTTGGGTCATTAACCAAATAGTGCTGTTGAGAGTTAGAAATTTGAATGGCTTCTATCACTTGATTACCCGGACCGTAGATAAAGTCCCAATTTGAATCCGCAAGTATTTCAGGGGTTGAAGACGCCTCGTTCCATGTCAACTGTTCTGAAGTAGTGGAGTTTTGAGTTATCTGCATTAATTGGTCGGTACCTGAATAGATATAATTTGTGGCAGTAAAAAATATCTGATAACTTACCATTTCACCAAGTGAATTTACGTAAATATAATTTTCTGGTTCGCTCTGTCCGTCCCATGGAAACATCTCCTGAGTTCTATCGCCATAGGCATCATAGGTGAACGAATCCTGTTGATTAGCAGTTGATCCACATCTTTGATAAGCATAGTTTAGCTCACCGATATTATTATATGTCTGGTATTGACCACTTTGATTACAAGTCATATTACCAGCGTTGTCGTACTGAAATATCTCGTTTGGATTCGATACCGAAGATATCTGACCTAAATTATTGTAATTATAGCTAGTTGTATTCGAAGCAGGTATTACTGATCTTTGATAAATCATTCCAGCACCATTGTTGGAGTAAGCCACAGAATAGTTCGTACCCAGCCAGTGAGCTATGTCCAAAAGTTGTGTTTGGTGGTCTAAATTCTTGGAATATTTCATTTGATTTATTGGATTGATACCCTACCTAACTCCTGTAATTTTATTGTAGCATTGTTTTGATTTTAATTCCTGTTTTTAGGCACAAAAAACTACACTGGTGTAATTGATTTGAATTATTGATAACTGGCTAAGTGTTAACTTGCTAGTTTTTCTACTTTAATTTTGTCTTTGAATTCAATTTTTGGAATTACATTAGCAAGTATTGTTTTAAGGTGAAATAGTTCTACAAGATTTGTCCTGCTTGTTTTGCTAACTGAAATATCATTGACTTAGCACTCTCTTATGAAAATGCTCCTTTTGATCTTTTAGTACGGTGTCTTAGGGTAGCAAATATTAATTTAATTGCATTTGTTGTTCTTATATGAGTCCAAGCATTTTCTCACAGCTATTTTCTCGCAGGTATTTTCTAAGATCTTAGTTCAGTCAAGAAAATGTTCAGTAAAGAAAATCAGAAAATGTAAATAACTGTTCTTGATCTTTTGTTAGACATCTAACAGCTTTTTCATATTTTCCAAAGTATTTGGCACTGAAGACTTTAATTGCTTTTTTTTTGCTTCTTTTTTTGAATTAGCTATCAGCATCTGGTGGATATCGTCGTTAGCAATTTCATGAAGTAATTCTTACATATTGTTTCAGAGATTCCTTTAAAATATGCATAAAAAGCCAAGATACCGCAAGTATCAATTGACTTTGATCTCCTTTAATACTTTTAAAATTAAAGTTGAGTTAAAATTAACTCCTTCCCCTTCTTATGAACTGATTTTTTAAAGCGTTAACTTCAATTTTTCCAATTGGTGAAACAATTGAACTTCGTAGCACATAACTATTTCTAACAACTTCAAGATTACTTTTCTAATTTTAGAAACAACGTCACTTACCTCAGTTTCTGATGCTTTAAGTGAGAATTGTTTTAGCATGGGATCTTAACAAATCAACAATTGAATCATTAACTTGAGCTAAAACCTCTTGTTGAGTTATTTCTTTTAAATTATTAGCAAATGTCATTGTGTAGAGAGTATCCTTCCAGTTTTTGATATTAATTAAGTTTAAGCAGAATGTCTGCCCAACTTCAATCATTTCAACGCAGAATTTACCCTGAGAATTAACCCCCAGACACAACTTTTGTACATAGGTTTCAGAAGAGCTATAGATCACTGGTTAATCTATGCTATTAGATCCAAACTCGAACACTTCGTCAAACTTGCTCAAACTATTATAAGTACAGAAATAAGATCAAAGCGAAAATTAAACTTAGGTATACAAACAACCTGACAGAATCAAAAAATGTAGCTATAGGTTTAAATAAGATCGAATGCACGAGGTTCCCATGATGCTACAAGTTCAATTACAATGGTTACATTAGATCGAGCGGGTATCGCTCCTGAATCACTTTGGAATCAAGCAATATCACCCCCCCGAAAGCGTCATAAGAGCCTAAATTAAGGTAGCCTCTTTGGTAACCGCAAAACCATAAAGTAACTAATAACTAGCGCAATTGTATTAACGATTACTAATGCCAACCACGATATATTGCCAACAGCTAACCGTACTAATCCAGCTTCCATCGACAGAACGGTAATCATCATTATCGGTACAAGCGCTCGAATACTTAAGTAATTTTGAAGTCCTATATAATTGTTAATTTTACGTCTTGAAGCTAGAATTAACAATCCGCTTACTGAAGCCACAACAGCCATTGATACCGCCACTACAATAATAAAACTATCATCATTGTTATAATGTTTAACGAATTCTACTAACAAGCTTAGAAAAGCTTCAAATGCGCTAATTCCTGCTAGAAGTTTCAAATATCGTACCATAATGAGGTTCGGAGGATTAAAGTTGTAATCGACGTCAAGTACCTCAGCATTTGTTGGCTTAGCGGGAAACTTGAATGTAAGCATAAATAGAAACCAGACTAAGATAACTGGAAATATAAGGAACGACATAATTAAACTCAAATCTAGTTGACTACGATTTGATCCCAATGATATATAAAAACCTGAGTAACAAATCAACAACATCGAGAACATTGCACTGACTAATTTCAAGCTGTGATTATAAATTTTATTATCAATAAAAGCAATTTTATATGTGCTTAATAACCCGAATCCCAGGATAAAGCCTCCAAGGTAGATTTCGATTAAAACAAAGCTAAGTCCAAAAAAAATTAATTCTGGTTTGAGATTCGACGTATGGAAAATTGCCCAGTACCCCACAAGGTATAGAGTTACAATGTCGATAGCAATAACTATCGCCCCAGCTAAAACATTTATTTTTAAAAATGACTTATTCAATTATGATTTACTCTTAGTGCGAAGAATCTAGCAAAATGGGGTTTATTCCAAACAAATTACTTCGAATAATTGTATCTTGAGCAGTAATTATTTTCTTTGTCTCACATTAAGTGCTTATGCGAAATATAAGTAGCTATTGAACACTATAGCAAATGACAATCTTCATACTTTTGAGTCTTTTGGATTCATTAATTGTAATGTACGCCACCTAAGAATAGCTATCCACTCAAATATCGCCTGTAACCCAAGTTGCAAAAAGATGCAAATCAAAGTAAGTATCGATGACAGTTCAAGGATATTAAATTTGGATCTGAAAGCAAAAAATATTATTACACTCCAGCAATAAAATAGTACCAATGTTCCAGCTAAAATCCCAATTGAAATGGGGTGATCCGATGAAATTGGCGTTAACTTATTTTCGTTGAATCGCCTAACATGAGACCTTACTCGAAATACGTAGAATATACCACTACCTAAAGTAGCAAAACCAGTATCACTAGCGACCGTAAAAGAAACTGGACTCATATATTTCTTTAACGTCACCCAAGAGACAAAATCTACTATAAGTATACCCAGCCCGAAAAAAACAATCATGCGAGCAACTAACTTCTCAGATTTTAAAATCGAACTAAGAGCCATAAACTAAATATCCATTAAGATATTTTGCAAATCGTATACGATGTAACCCCAGACATTACCCCTCCACTTGCAATAAATGTACCATAAACTGGAGACATCTCCAAAAACTCTGCGACTCCAGTTGATTCAACTTCTGCAGCAGAATTCAGTAGTCCTATCATCCCGCCTACACCAGCTCCTAACACAAACACGAAAACACCCAGAGCAAGAAATCCACCGCCAACAGACAATCCAATCGTTTTACATAAACCCGAAGCACACAACCCAGTAGG
>JAJYVQ010000151.1 GCA_021791915.1 Actinomycetes bacterium
AGTTAACAAGCAGCAGTTTGTATCGATAATGGGCCCGTCTGGATCTGGAAAGTCCACTTTATTGCACTGTGCTGCAGGACTTGATTCTTTAACTTATGGGAGTGCATATATCGGGGATATTGAAATTACAAAACTGGGGGATGCGGACTTAACCAAGGTTCGGCGTAATAACATTGGATTTATATTTCAGGCTTTTAACTTACTGCCAACATTAACTGCTGTACAGAATATAGTTCTTCCAATTGAACTGGCTTCTTTAAAATTAGACAAGGAGTGGTTTGATCAGTTGATAGAAAGTTTGGGTATCCAAGACCGGCTCAATCACTTGCCAAGTGAACTTTCAGGAGGTCAACAGCAGAGAGTGGCAGCTGCAAGGGCGATGATTACAAAACCCACAGTACTTTTTGCAGACGAGCCGACTGGTAATTTGGATTCAAAATCTGGTGTTCAGCTACTCCAGTTTCTAAAGTACTCAACTCGATCATTGAATCAGACAGTTGTAATAGTAACTCACGACGCAAAAGCAGCCGCCAATGCCGATGTAGTTTATCTGGTTAAAGACGGCAAATTAGATGCTACTTTAGAAGCTCCGACTTTAGAACAACTCTCGGGTTTTTAAATGCTTAAAATTTCATGGTCGAATTTTAAGGCTCACATAGGCAGACTCTTGGCTTCAATGGTGGCAATTGCTTTAGGTGTTGCGTTTGTGGTCGGAATCATGGGATTTGCTTCTGCGATTAAAAGTGCTTTAATCACCTCATTGGCTTCTCAGGATCAGAACATTTCAGTAATTGTAACTCCGAAAGTCGGAGGTCAATTTAATGACTTTAACAATAAACGGACTATTCCATATGCTACATTAGGTGAAATTTCAAGCATATCGAACGTCAAAGCAATTTACGGACAAATAAGTGGGCCGTCGGTAATACTAGATAGTCACAACAAACCATTTGGAACTTCTGGAATTGGGGTTTCAGCTCCAAGTTCTTCAGCTTTTAAAATGTATCCACTCGCTGAAGGTAACTATCCAGTGACAAATTCCCAAGTAGATGTTGACCAGTTTTCGTTTAATGTATTGAAGCTTTCAATAGGTTCTCACATAAAGATAGTTTCAAACTCGGGAACACCTCAAACATTTAAAGTTGTGGGTGTAATAGTCCCGCCTGCTACTAGAACATTTAATAGTGGGTCGTTTACTCTGTTTACCGCTTCAGAGGCCGCAGCTTTTACTGGTGCTTCCGGTTATTCAAGAATCGATGTGTTGGCATCTTCGTCGGTTTCGGATAGTCAATTAAAGACCCAAGTTATAGACAAGATAGGCAATGGTTACAATGTCATGACAGGGGCTGAAGCAGTTTCTGCCGATGAGTCTAAGATCATAACCGCTACTAGTACGATCCAAACCGCACTTTTGATATTTGCAGTAGTTGCAATATTTGTAGCTTCTTTGGTAATAGTAAATACATTTCGGGTCTTGGTTGCCCAGAGAATAAGACAACTTGCGCTTTTACGATGCATCGGAGCTTCCAAAAGACAGATCTTTAAACTTTTAGTGTATGAGTCAACTCTTACGGGGTTTGTTGCATCGCTAATTGGCATTGTTTTTGGATTTGGAGTAACTGATGCAATAGTTAAAGCAATCGCTTTTCGCTCACCTGCTTTGAAAACTCTTGGAGTTTCAATCACAATAGGTCCGATACTTTATGGGTTGGCTGTCGGTATTTTGGTCACCGTCGCCGCATCGATGCTTCCTATTATCAAAGCCACTAAAGTTGCTCCTGTTGAAGCTTTAAGGATAGTAGGAGAAAGCAGGATAACTACAAAAACTTCGGCAGTAAGGCTTACGATAATGGCAGTGTTTTACGCTTTGGGATTACTTATTATACTAGGGGGATTGCATGGGTCAAATGCAGCATTAATAGTAACAATAGGTGGAGCCTTGATTTTCGTTGGAGTTATCGTATCAATGCCGTTTTTGGTCAAACCGATTATAAACGTTCTATCTTTTCCTCTTAAGCTGTTTGGTACGGTGACAAAAATTGGCAGAGCAAATACGTTTAGAAACAGAAATAGAACTGCAACTACTTCTTCTGCTTTAACAATTGGGTTGATGTTAGTCTCATTGGTTGCGGTAATATTTTATTCTTTTTCAAGTTCAATTACATCTCAGCTTACAAAAGACGTTCCTTTTTCGTATATAGTATCAACCGGTAGATTTCATTCTGACGTTCCTGTATCTCTGGTCGATAAGTTTAACCGTTCCAAACTGTTTAATGGAGTCTATACTGAAGAAGACGAACCCGCAGCGGTCCAAGTTATTTCATACGGTAGTATAATTCCAGGAAGTTTGAAGTTTAGAAGAGCCCAACTACAGCCAGCTGTCAGTTCTACCGCATCCATTTCTAATGAATTGTTTAAAGTGTATGGGTTAAAGAATTTGTACGGAACTTTTCAAAGCTACAACAGCGGAGAAGTTATAGTATCTAAAAGTGTTGCAAATGCTTTGGGCATCGGAGTCGGAGCTGTTTTGTCGTTCACTTCGAATTCAGGGACTACGATTAAAGCGACAGTTGGTGCTATTATGGCAAACCAGAATATAATATCAAACATTATAATACCCCAATCCACAATGAGTCTGTTATATCCGACCAATGGATATAGTTTTGTTTTTTTGAATCAGGCCTATGGGGCAAATACACAACAGACCGCAACTTATATTCAGAATTTACTGGATAGCTATCCATTAGTTTCAAGCGAAAATTTGCAATCGTTTATTTCCAACATAACAAGTAAAATTGCGATCGCTTTGGACATATTTACAGCTCTTCTAGGATTTGCCTTATTAATTGCTTTTATTGGAATAGCAAATACTCTGTCTTTATCTGTAATAGAACGTACTCAAGAGTTTGGGTTACTTAGAGCTTTGGGGTTTACAAGAGCACAGATAAAAATGACTTTAGTGTTTGAAGGTTTGATGACTTCTCTGTTGGGATCAATCGTGGGTATAGTATTGGGTGTAATCGGAGGTTACGGGGTCGTTAAAAGTATCTCTTCATCGGGAATCATTTTATTTGTAATTCCTTGGTCCAATTTGGTAATTTATCTGGTGATTGCAGCAGTTGCTGGAATATTGGCATCCTTGCTTCCAGCAAGGAGAGCTTCGAGGCTAGCTCCCACTGAAGCAATGGCTCAAATTGGCTAACTGTACTTGAAAACTTTGCCTTCGTTCCCCACCGCTAGACAGTAATCGGGATTTAAGCATGAAACTGTTGTTATGGTTCCTGAAATATTTATATCTAACTGTCTTTTAAGGACACCGTCATTTAGAATAAATCCGTGTCCAGATGCATCTGTAGCAAGACAAAAATTATTTGTCGTACAACTTATCGAAGTTATTGCACCATAAGGGTCTATGTTGGTGCCAGTGGAGAATTTGCCGTTTGTGTAAACAAAAATAAATCCTGCATTATCAACGGCAATACAAAAAGAAGTATCAGAACATGAAACTGCGTTCAAAATACCGTCAGGGAACTCATTTTGGTCAATTGAAATTGGTCCTTTAATTGATGTTCCGTTATAAAAATATGCATTTCCGTTAGAGTCTGTAGCGACACAAAAACTTATATTCTTGCAGGAAACTGAGTATATGTGATCCGAATTTGATCCTACCTGTCCAAGTGACTGCCAAGTAGAGTTCAAATATTTTATGAACCCACCAAATTCATTGCCTGCAAGACAAAAATTTACAGTCGGACACGAAATGGACTCAACTGCATTCATTCCAGGTATGTTAGATATGTTGTTTATTGAAATTGCCTGCGACCACACTTTATTTTTATAAATAAAAGCGTTGCCAGCTCTATCGGTTGTAGCACAAAAGTTTTGAGTTGGACAAGATACAGTAAGCAGGCTGTTATAACCGTTAATTTCGGTGGTCGTGTCTATTTTTAAAGGTTTTGACCACTTATTGTTTAATAGATAGGTTGCATACCCATTCCTGCCAACTGCCATGCAGAAGTTTGTAGTTGGGCAACTGATTGCTCTTATGGGTTTAAACGCACTGTTTGGACTAATTCCGATATTTACATTCTGGTATTTAAAGTTTTGTTTAGTCGAATTTGAAGCTACCTGACTGGATGTCGAGCAGTTTGAAAGAGTGCCAACGAGAATGAAAATCAGACAGGCAAATATAAATTTCTTAAAAACTGTTAGTTCCACTCCGCTTTAATCCATCCGACAAATGGCAGAATCTGACTGTTTGAAACCGTTATTGTTTGTCCTCCTGAAGATTCGCTTGATAGGTTACTTCCTAGTATGTCATAGCAGTTAACTCTCATCTGTTTTTGGAGTACCTCAGAAAACAGTGTTTTTGAGGCAGGGAATACCGCAGATGCGTCGTTTAATATGGTCTGTTGTAAATTGATGGTGCCACCTAAGGCATAACCAGCAGAGTTTTGATTTAGCCAACTCCATGAAACAGGACACTGAGTCTGACCTTGAGGTGGTAGGTTTTTGAAAGAAGAAGTGAATTTGATACTGAAAGTTGCGCACCCCGTTGAGTTATTGATTGACTTGGAAATTGAAACACCAGGTCTGGTAACAAAATCATATGTTAGATCAAAGTTGTTTCCTGTGCCCTGGTTGGGAGCACACACTGTAAAAGGAGTAGGAGCAACATTACTTGGCGCTACTAGCATCGGAACAGAAATTGCCGCAGTTGATTTAGTTTTTACGATATTGACCACCGTGTTTACAAGAAAGTTGGGAACCAATGGAACCGAAGAACTTAATGACATATTGGAAGGCTTATTGATCTGTGGTGACAGAGCCGTGTCAGGATTGTAAAGTTCACTTGGAAGATATGGATTGTAAAATGTTTGAACCACTGCCGCATTATTCTGGTCGTTTCCAAATGCCATAAAGGTCATTTCGTGTAGCTCGCTGTGAAAATCAGGATGCCCACAATCGGTAATCCAATCACCTTCAATGGCAGCAGAATCACCTTTTTGAGGTATGAAACCTGGCAGTATGGATGATTCAGCCGAAGTGGCGTAGTCAGGCCAAGATATGCCCGAAGGAAGTTTATGTACCAAAGGATCACTGTTAAAATGGGGAATTTCTCCCATTTGAATCTCCATATGAACTTCACCTGGTGGATCTCCCTGTCCAGTTCCTAAATTTTGATGTAGTTTAAGATAAGGTTTTTGTACTGCCATATCCATAGAAAAGTCACCGCCAAAGGAGTGATCAAACGGAAGGTCTACGTTGCCACCACCACCGTCCACTATCGTTCCAGACGCTTCCATCTGTTTTGGCATTCCGTTAGCTAGTGGAATCATGGGACCGTAGTGTTTTGTAATTTTGGTGTTAAGAATGCCCACATGTTGAATTTCTTGAATGAATCCGTATGCATCTCGTCCGCATACTGTCGTTGCATTTTCAGTTGGTATCGTACCGTTAAAAGATTGTGCTTTACTAGTGACAAATGTGACTGCAGGTTGTTCTGGTCCTGTTCGAATTGTTTTGACTGTTGCAGGACTTGACGAACAAGCCGCTAAAAGAGCCGAAAGCAGAAATACCAATATTGTAAAAAATATAAACTTTGATTTTGGGTTTTTTCTAATCATAATTAGTTTTTACCTTTCTTGAATTTCTGCAACTCAAATTCTATCAAATTTATGTATATCGCTATTAATCCTAAGTAATTTGTTTAACAAAGGACAACTTTAAGTGGGGTATTGTATAAGTTTTATGAAAGTTTATCTGTCAATGAACTTTTTGGCAACTTCTAGATAGCGATACTATTTTGAGACCATTTGTCTTAAAACTCACAACAAGCTAATTTTAAATATGAGCTAATTTTAAC
>JAJYVQ010000152.1:0-1287 GCA_021791915.1 Actinomycetes bacterium
TTGTTATCTATAACTCCGGGCTCAGGCATTATGCCGGTCATCAGCACTCCTAATCGGACAAGATTAAAACCATTTTGACTTAGCCAGTTTGCATCTTTAAAGTTAAATCCCACTGAGGCAGGTTCATAAGGAGGTGATTTAACCACGAGATTTACACCGTGAAACAACACTACTCGTCCCGTACGGTCAATGAGCCACCTTTTTCTATGGGTTATCGGAGTTACCGGATAAGAGCTTGTGGCAACTGCTGATATCGTATCTGTGGAAAATGAAAAACTGCAAGCTGTCAGTAATGAAATTAATGATAAAAGAATAAATAAATATAATGGTTTGCGCATTTAAAAGTTCCGAGAAATAAATTTCAATCAGTTATAAATACAACTTTGAATGGATCTGATTTACCTCCATACTACGCCTAAAGGAAAGTTAATGTCAAAATGAACTGATTAGGTTTTCTGAGATTACCAATGGTACATATAGTTAATTAAGACGATCAATAAATATTGAAAAATCAAGGCGATGGAGTCAATGAATAAAATTAAGAATAAAATAGAATATCAGCTGACTTTAAGTGGTGAATTTAAACGATTTTGTGATCGACCCTAATAAAGTAATATTACCAAATTGGAGATTTGGCGCGGTAAAATCTAATCTTTAGAAGGTAAAAGAAGTATTCCATTTTTTGACACCGACGGTTCTGTACATAAATTCCTATTCCAACAACAAGGACGTCGCTTTCCAGAGACAAGTTTTGAAATGGTGACTTCAATTCGGTGAATTCGAGTCTGTTTTTGTCCCGTCGATCGTATCCAGCGAATCCACTCCCAACGAGCTAATGGAGTAATCTTTTGCCACATGCTGTAAGCTTCTGAACTTAGAGATAGGGCTTTCATTAGATCAGACGGGACTTGTGGTTCAATCCAATTTTTGCTTGGATTAAGTTTTAGTACAATTTTGTCACCGACTTTTATATTAATCACTTTGTTTAATTTGCTATTGATTTCAAACCAATGACTATTTTTACCATCGGGTTCTAACGGAAGGTGGATAGGAACTCCATTTAGGATTCCTTCGACCATAGTTTGTCCTCTGGTTGGCAAAGATTTGCTAGCACTTTCAGGAAGTCGTGCAATAAGTTGCGATCCTATATTAAAGACTTTACATTCGCACCGAATTGTCATCACTTTGAGTTTATTAAAAATTCAATTAATTTATCGAGTTGTTGTTTAAGCCCAACTTTTAGACCCTGTACTGCCATACTTGAGTTAGGTCCAGCCTTAACAATTG
>JAJYVQ010000152.1:1297-5749 GCA_021791915.1 Actinomycetes bacterium
CTGTTCTACTAAAAGGTCAAAATTTTGTTCAATCTCAGTTTCCTCTCGCTTACCTTCCGTCCAAGCTTTTCCTGAGTATGCCAGCCTAACACCGTTCTCAATTAGGCTAAACGTTCCTTCGTCGGCTATTTAGTTCCCTGATAAGGTCCCATGGCTTGAGTGGCTTCCATCACAATGTAAATGTTGCAACCAATCTTAAGATCAATCTGGATTCTAGAAAGCTTTCTTCTGATAAAAAAAGCAGATATAAAGAGGTTATTACTAGCTAAACTTATTAGCTCTTAAAAAAGTTATGAGAAAGGTTGTCCAACTACATGAAATGATGGATTAGCTAGTTCAGCAGGGATATATGAAACAAGTGCGCCTAAAGAGTTTCCCATCGGGTCAATCAAAAGTTGGAATCTGCCAGCCAGATTTCTTACTTGTTTATCACTGCAAAGAACTGGTATGATAGCACAAATTCCGTCAATTCCAGAATGTCCTGTTGCCATAGCTTTTCTAAAACCAGTCCAGTGTCGCTCTCTAAAGGTTTCAGGAATTATGAGATCTAGAGTCTTTCCCACCGCTTCGCTTGCCATATGACCTGTTAGTTGTTCAAGGTCCTTAGAAAAGTAGATAATGGTACCAGCGGTATTTACCATAACGATAGCACTCATATAATCTATACTAACCGAAATATCATAAAGCCTGTACCAGCAAATATTAAAAATATTCCAAAACCTTTTTGGATTAAATCTTTTTTAATATTTTTTGAGAGTTGGCTTGTTACAAGACTGCTTGGCACTGCACCGATTGTAAAAGCTGTTGCTACAGTCCAATTAACGTGTCCTAGAAAAATGTGAACTGCCAAAATCGGTACTGTCAAACATGATATTACAAAAAGACTTGTTCCAGCAGATTCACGCATGTCTAATCCAAATATCAACAAGTACATCGGAACTAGCAAAAAGCCACCACCATTTGCCAGAAGACCTGACGCAAATCCGATTAAAGTTGCAACTACTACCAATAGCAGTCGGTTTTTTCTGCGCTTAGTTCCAGAGCTTATAGAAGTTTCATTAATCGGTATTAATATTCGTATGCCAATAACTATTAACAAAATTCCCGAAAGTATCAGAAGAATTGAACCGCCAACTTTTTGTGATAGAAGAGCTCCACCCAAACCACTTGGAACAGCTCCTAATAACGTCCATGCCGCCGCTTTAGGACGAGTCTCATGTTTGCGTAAATAAGGAACCAACGCAACTAGTGTTGAAGGAATAGTTGCAGGCAACGGCGATGCAACTGCCATAAAACCGGGTACTCCTAACACTGACAGAACTGGAGTGGCTACTGAGGATCCTCCAACTCCAAATAGGCCAATTAAGATCCCGATTGCTATACCGGCGCAGATAAATTCAAACCAAGACATTTGGCGATTGGGTAGTTTTAGAATAAGTTTGGACTTTACAGATTTATAAATAATATCACGATAATTTAATAGCTATGATTTATTCAAAAGCGTCAAAAGTAAATTTGAATTAATCCAAGTTTTCTTGTTGAAAGTTTTATTAAGTTTGATAAAAAGCCGTCGGTTAACAGATATTATCGACAAAGTTTAGATAATAAAAGTGTCCTAGGGTTGGTTGTCGAAGGGTTACTTGTCGAAGGGTTACTTTAGGTTATATTTATATTTGCAGTTGTAGATTTTAAATTTGAAAGTTTAGCTAACTTCAATTTTTTTAAGATTCAATTTGGTTCTATTTGTCTTGATTTTTTATATTGCTGCCATATATTAAGGAGTTAATTAATAATTGTTATCTTTAAGGCGAAAAAGATTAATTTTAGAAATGTTTTTAAAAGAATTTATTATTTGCGAAGGTTATTTAGAGTGACAGCATAAAAATTCGCAAAAAAAATTTGTTTTGACTCAATTACTTATCTCTAGTTTGTAATTCTAAAGATTTGCTGGATCTATTTTTCAGTAAGTATGAAACTATTTTAGGTGCAACAATTGAAGTTCCAGTTGCCACGGCAGTTGAACTGTTAACTACCAACCAAGCCAGTGGATCTAGGGGAGTGCAACCAAAATATTGACTCAATACCGGAGTTTGTATGACAGTTACTAAAATTGCTGCAGATGCCGCAGTTGAAATAAGTACCATCGGAGATTTACCTCCCAAAACGGCAGTTTGAGCAAGCTGTGTATTAACTAAAGTAGCAAGTGCCATAGAATTGGCACGTTTTTTTGCTCCAGTACCTCGACCGATCAGCCATGCAGCTGTAGTTGCAGTAGAAGTTGTAACTGCTCTTAATATTATTTGTCTAGCTAAGGGCCAGCCCAAAGAAGCCTCAGGTCCTTCATTTAACAGTTCTTCTGGGGTTTTTTTAGTTGGTGGTTTTAAGGCGATAGTAAGGGCGGGAAGCAGGTCGGTCATTAAGTTAACCAATAGAAACTGTCTGGTGTTCAAAGCGGACTGTCCACTTATGGCAGTCGATGCGACTGTAAACGCTACTTCACCGACATTACCTCCTATTAATATTGCTATTGCGTCCCTAACCGACGACCACATAGCACGACCTTCAATGATTGTACTTACGATTGTTTCAAGTCTGTCGTCGGTAATTACAATATCTGCGGCGTCACAGGCAGCTTTAGAGCCATGTTTTCCCAATGCAATTCCAATGTTTGAAAGTCTAATCGCAGCAGCATCGTTAGCTCCGTCTCCAGTCATAGCTACAGTAAGACCAATTCTCTGTAGAGAGTTGACGATTCTAACTTTATGCGACGGAGAAACTCTCGCAAAAATAGTTGTGTCTTCTATTGTCCCGTCTAGTTCATCGTCGTTGAGTGAATCTATTTCAGATCCAGTTAAAATTTTTCCTCCGTTTAAAATATTTAACTCTTCGGCGATAGCTTTTGCCGTGGAGGGATGGTCGCCCGTAATCATCGCTACTTTGACTCCAGCTTTGGTAAGTTGAGCCACTGCGTCAAACGCTGTTGGGCGGACGGAATCTGCTAGTCCTATAAAACCTAATAAAGTCATATTAGCGATTCTCTCCTCTTCGATTACAGTATTGTCCGAAGATTCTCGTTCGGCTACAGCTAATATCCTTAAACCCTTTTGTGCCATTGTATCGCTGACTTTATTAAGCCGTTGTCTAAGATTTTTATTTAATTTTACAACACCCTCCGGGCTCTTCCAGTAGTTACATCTTTGAACAATTATCTCTGGAGCTCCTTTGACTACAATCTTTGTTTTGTTTTTGTCACATGTGCCAACCACAGCATAAAATCCCCTAGATGGTTCGAACCCAAGCGAAGCAATTGTCTTCCAACTATTTGGGGTTCTCGGTTCAATACGAGTATCTGTTGAAATGTTTATTTTTTGGGCTGCGTTGATTATTGCTTTGTCAGTAGCGTGAGGTAGCTCGTCGTCGTTTTCCTGATCGGGGCTTGCACGTAAGGCAGAAACTAGAACATTGATGTGACTTTTCGATTTGAGAGCCTCAACAGAAAGCTCCGTCTTTCCATCAGAAACCGTTTGTAGTTCAATTTTTCCAGCGGTGAGGGTTCCGGTTTTGTCAAAACACAATATATTTACACGACCTAAAGCCTCTATTGTTCTAGGATGACGAATTAGGGCTTTATGCTTAGAAAGGCGTTGTGCAGAAGCCAACTGAGCTATGGTTGCCAACATCGGAAGGCCCTCTGGAACCGCAGCTACAGTAAGTGACACTCCGGAGGTGACTGCCTCGTTCACCGGTCGTCTCCAAATCAGACCAAGTGATGTTACTGCAGCACCGCTTAATACGGTAAAAGGTAAAATTGTTTTGGTTAATGAGATTAATCTAGTTTCAACTCCGCTTTCGGGAGCTTCAATTCCGTAAAAAAGTCTGCCGATTTCAGTATCCGACCCCGTCGCTATAACTACTGCGCGAACTTTTCCGCCAACTATAGTTGTTCCTTCATAAAGCATGGAAGTTCTGTCTGCGATTTCTAAACCAGCAGAAGGTTCACTACTTTTAAATACGGGCAAGGCTTCTCCAGTAATAGTTGATTCGTCGACCTCACAATTTTCGCAAGATATAATGCGGCAGTCTGCAGGTACTACATCTCCGTCGGATAGTTCAATTACATCTCCTACTACAATTTTTGCAGTCTGTTCAAGTGTTAAATCGTTGTTTCTTAATACGTTTACTTTTGATTCTGTAGCGGACATGAGCTGTTTTAAGGAGGCATCAGTTCTTAGACGCTGGACACTACCGATCAGTGCGTTTGTTGCAGTGACTCCGGCTACCAAAGCTGCATCGCTTACTGATCCCACCGCCGCAGACAGTCCAGCTCCAGCTGCAAGCAACGGAGTCATTGGGTTAGCAAGTTCTGTCCCGATGGCATTCAAAAATCGATTCGCAAATGCGGGTTCTTTAAAATCGGATTTGTTAAGTCTGTGTGCAACTTTGGATTCGTCT
>JAJYVQ010000011.1 GCA_021791915.1 Actinomycetes bacterium
GGCTTGCAATCATAATTATATCTGGTTCCTATCTTGTAGTTAAGTTAACTGTACTGTAGTTAATTTTGGTCAAGTAAAAAAATCTTTAATTTCTTAGAGTACACGACGTCGATACTGATCAAAATTATAAAGAGAACTATAAAATGTTGATTAAACAATGCAGTATAAAATGTAATATAACTTGTACCCCCGACAGGAATTGAACCTGCGCACCCGGTTCCGGAAACCGGAGCTCTATCCACTGAGCTACGGGGGCATATTGCTTCCTAATTTTGTACCCTATATAAAGCGGTTTTAGAGTATTTAAAGAAGAATGATGATTTTTAATAAATTAGCTTTAAGTTGATAAACTTTACGAATATAAGTCAGTTATTGTTTGTTATCTTGGGTGGAGGTGAGCGGACTTGAACCGCCGACTTCCACGTTGCGAACGTGGCGCTCTTCCAACTGAGCTACACCCCCATAAAACTTGATTCCATTAATCTTTAGTAAATTATTTCAAGAATTTCGATTATCGTAAGTCAATAATATAACTTACTTTCTGGAGGAAATCTTACCAACAATGACAACCGAATTGTCATTTTGAACATATGAAGGGGACACTGGAGTTTGTTTTTTTGATGCAATCGGAGTTAGCTTCTGCAACTTCTCGGTTTCAAGTGTTTCATAATACTTAATTAATCCGACATAACAAAATATCAACACCGCAGAAATTGCTGTTATTATCCATAAAATTTCCAGCGCTGGAATCATTCCTAAAATCCCCGTAAGGATACAAAGTGTTCCCATCAGTAAAAGTACAAATCTTCTTCTTTCCTGCATTTGCTCTTTTAGCAGTATTTGGCGATTATGTGCAAATGTTTCGGACCTGTCATTCAAATTTTTACCGTATTTTTTGCCTGATCCGTTTGTCATAAGTGGCTCGCCTGACTGACGATTCCTCGTGGCCGATATCTGATCAGTCGACATTTGTTTGCTTGCTTGTCTGTTACGTTTTTGGGTATTAAAAGCCGATAAAGATCTGTTAAATTCCCCGATAGAACCGCCAGAATATCGGTCAAACTCTTTTCTTATGGCACGAACGACCGATGGTCCAAAAAATATCGCCCATGCCAGCCCAACTATAACGACTACCGATATCAACGCAGCCAAACTCCTCGCCTACCTTTCTATTAAATTTACTAAAATACGGTTATTAAATGGTGGATTTGGTAAAGTTTTCGGAGGAAGTACCCCTATAAGCTTACTAAAGTTTTCTTTTAAGGTTTTAACTATTTGATGGATACAGGTTTTTGAAGATGATTTGGTCCATATTTAGTGATTTTGTTGCAAATATCGAAGTTATTTCCATAAAATTCAAAGCTGAACTATAAAAGTAAAGTTTTTCTTGACAGTTAGCTTCAGTTCTCTCAAAAATTAACGATAATGATAAGTTGCTGTGGTTACGTTTGGTCGAAAGAGTTTTTTTTTAAAGTTGATATAAATTAGATGTATCTTTATAATTTCTGAGGATTTACCAATGAGGTACTCATAGGTGAATGTGCAAACTCTTCGAAGAGTTGCAATTAGTTTGATAACAATTGTAGCTGTGTCTATTTCATTACGAAATTTGGGTAGGTTGTCAAAAGTAGCCAAGATGGTGATCTTGCCTATTCTGTAGCTTTATATGATGAAGAGACAAGTAGGCAAATTAGATCCGATTAACCTTTCTACAAACCGACGTACTTAGGATTTTATCCACAGGATTTGGTACAAGATCTCATTGAGCAATTCTTCCGATCGGTATCTGCGGGAGTTTGATTCTGCGGTTGCTAGATACGGCAGGGTACCGTTAGCCACCGTACGTTAACTACGGTGCCGTTAACCGAGGTAACTGTTGTGGTTTTGAATTTATCTTCTATCATTCTAACTGGATATAGAGGTTTTTAGGTTTTTGACTGTTTACCCCACGGGAAGTTAGATTCCGATAGCATCTAATTTGAACCTTTCACCAAGTGTGGCTATTCCAAATTTGGTAATCGTAAAGCTCGGTGCTGGAGGTTCAGTTAATATATACAACTATTCTGGAACCACCGACGTAATAGCAGATCTCGCTGGATGGTTTAACGACGGATCTACATGAAGAAATCACTTTTTATATTAATGTGTGAATGTAATTTATATAATGGATAACTAGATAGGATGTGTAAGTCAACATACGCTCATTTGTCCTATCGCTAACGTGCTTCTTTAAGATTGTTTCGCTTAAACTGACCAGATTTCCCCCCAGTTTTTTCCCAAAGAGCTACCTCAGAAATTACCATTCCACGGTCAGCAGACTTACACATATCGTAAATTGTCAAACAGGCAACAGAAACAGCTGTTAGAGCTTCCATTTCAACTCCTGTTCGGTCAATAGTTTCAACTTGAGCTTCTACTTCGACAAAATCGTCTCCCAGCGTAAAGTTTATCGATACTGACCCTACCAGAAGGGGGTGACACAACGGAATTAAATCTGAGCAACGCTTAGAAGCTTGGATACCGGCGATTCTGGCAGCAGCCAACACGTCACCTTTTGCAACGGCGTTTGATGCTACTAGCGATGTTGTCTCTGGCTTCATGAAGACTTTTCCTTTTGCCAGAGCCTTTCTGTGGGTGGCTTCTTTGGGAGTTACATCCACCATTTGAGCACGCCCGAAAGGATCGATATGAGTAAGGTCGTTTTTGGTCATTGCTATAATTTTAATTTATTTTTATATAGCGAGTGTATTTTTTAACAGAATTAGAGAAGATCTAAGTCAGCGATTCGTCAGCGGTATCTTCTCTGTTTTACTGTTTGTTTCAAAGATTTAATAAAAGATTTATTATACTTGGGTACAAATTGGGAATGGTAAGCTTTCTTAGTTTAATGCAGATATTTTTCCGCTGCTTCGGCAAGCACTTTTAGGAATTCATCCCTTAAGTCTTCTCTTTGTAATGCGAACTCTATATTTGTTCTTAGGTATTCGATTTTGTTTCCAATATCATATCTTTCTGATGTAAAAATATATCCTAACACTTCGTGATCGTTCAAGTAATAGGAGATGGCATCTGTGAGCTGAATTTCACCGGACTTACCGGGGACAACTTTTTTAAGATAACCGAAAATATCTGAATTAAAAATGTAGCGTCCCATAATTGCCAAATTGGAGGGTGCGTCTTCGACCGAAGGTTTTTCAACTACCTGCTTGACTCTAACCAAATTTTTATTTTCGGTATTTTCAAAATCTACGCAACCGTAAAGTGGAACTTCAGCTTTTTTGACTTCTTTAAGAGCCAGTACAACTTTATTTGTATCATTATGTAATTTAACCATTTCTGACAGAACTTTTGAATTAGTAGCCATTAAATCGTCGGCAAGTAAAACCGCAAAAGAGCTGTTTTCTACGAATTTTTCTGATACTGAAATCGCATGTCCTAAACCGAGCGGCTCGGGTTGCCTGGCAAAGTAGAAGTTAGCAATTTCAGAAATTTTAAGAATTTCCTGTAATTGTTCGAGTTTACCTGATTGCTTTAGGTAATATTCCAACTCAAATGATCTATCAAAGTGGTCAGCTAATGATCGTTTGCCACGCCCTGTTACTATTAATATGTCTTTTATCCCAGCACCGACAGTTTCTTCAACCACATATTGGATAGCTGGTTTATCGACTATTGGCATCATCTCTTTTGGTTGGGCCTTGGTCGCAGGTAAAAACCTGGTTCCCAATCCTGCTGCTGGAATTACTGCTTTTAATACTGTCATCTTAAATTATTATTATTTCAAATTAATAGTCTGTTGCACCGATAAATCTCAGTAAAATTTAGTATATAAAATTTATCAAAGAATTAATGAATTATTTTAAATTCTGAGTTGCCTCGCCTATTGATAACCGAGTTTAATACTTACTTGACGGTTGGTTTGCAACATTAATATAAATAAAAACTTTTCACGAATTTGTAGTGACTATGATTTGATTAAAATTGAAAAGAATAAGATTTGGAGATACAATGCCAGTTTATGAATATCAATGTAAAAATTGCGATTATCAGTTTGAGGAAAATCAGTCATTTTCTGAACCCGCACTAAGAACATGTCCAAAGTGCAAAACTGACTCACTAAAAAAGTTGTATTCTGCGGTTGGTATTGTATTTAAGGGAAGCGGATTCTACAAGAATGATTCCAAATCAACATCCGTTCCAAAGGGTGACAATATTGGAGTGGGATCTGACAAATCTGTTGGAAATAGTTCTAGTTCAACAGCCGAGGTTACAAAGGATAAATCTACCAGTGATAAATCTTCCAGTGATAAATCTACCGGTGATAAATCTGGAAAGGATGTTTCTTCAGTAAACTCTAATACTAACGGCAAAGGTTCTAAGACGAAGGGTGAATTGAGTTCGACTGGTTCCAAATCAACCAGTTGATCTTAAGTTTGTGATTAACCAAGTGAAACTTAAATTTTTGAACCTTAATATTTTTGTAAGCTGATACGTTTGCGGTAAAATGTTTATTTCAAAGCATGGGTAGAGTGCGTAGTTTTGAAGTTATCGGTTATAGTGATAAGATAGTGGAGCATACAATCACAATAATAGATTAAATTATCTTAAGAATATTTATTATTTTTTAAAAAAAATAGCAAATTTCACTGGACAAATATGTAAGATTAGTGATAAAGTTTATATTGCGGTTAACATTGGAATCGTATTAAAGTTGTGAGATTAGCGCAATTGGCAATAGCGACTGGATTTTTTTGAAATTCTGTTGAAAATATTGCTTAGTTCCAAGACACAAATTTAAAGCTTTCGGTTCGGTCAGATCTTAATAAAATATCTGTTTTGGTTTAATTGGTGACCGCAAGATTTGTAGAAGTGATTTAGTAAGTAACGAATAACTATGAGAAAGACTCAAGTAAATCCAGCGTGGAGAGTAAAAGCAGCATGTAAGGGTTTGGAACCAGATATATTTTATCCGGAACCAGACGATGATGAAGGTGCAATCGAAGCTAAAGCAATATGCGGGCAGTGCCCAGTTAAAGAGCTTTGTTTGGAGCATGCATTGACTTATCGTGAAAAAGACGGGGTTTGGGGTGGAGCAACTGAACGTGAGCGAAGAAGAATTTTAAGACAGCGAAGAAAATCAGCCTAATAGGAATGATTTAAACTCTTTTAATTGAGTTAATCTTTTAAAATCTATACATATCTTTTATATCTGGTCTTTTATATTTGGATATAAGTTTTAACTGTCCTCAACAATTTTAGTTGGCTTAATAAGCGAAACTCTTGTCCAAAATACGAAAAGGCATTTAATTTATATAAGAGGTTTTGGCAGCTAATACGCATTGAACTGAGATAGTAGATTGTTGTAACTGAAGGTTATTAGCACAAATTTCTTAGAGTTCCAGTGCCAATGAGTCGACCTGAATCATTATTGAATTAAAGCAATATAATTTTACAGTTAACCAGTGAAGCATCCAACATTTCTGCAACTACATACAATAGGTCTGATTTTTTAAAAAAGTTGTAACTTTAATCACTGTTCTAATCTGAATCAATAATTTTGATCCGATGTGACAAGTCTTAATATTTTTGTATATCTTGTTGGATTAGAATAATTAAGTCGGTTTTGCCCGAATTTAATATCAATAACTAGTAGGTAAATTAAGTGGACTTTGATTTAAGCGAAGAACTGTTAGAGTTGCAAAAGGCAGTTCGGAAGCTGAGCCAAGATAAGGTGAAGCCGAGAGCTCGTGAAATTGACACAAGTCACGAATACCCACAGGACATTTTCGACGCATTTAAACAGGCAGACCTTTTAGGTTTGTGCATTCCAACCGAATTTGGGGGATCGGGTGCTGGCATTTTGGGCTTGACTATTGCAATCGAGGAAGTTGCGAAATATTCCAACACAGCTGCTTTAATGTTGCTTTTGACAAGGCTTCCAACGGGTCCGGTAATGATCGCTGGATCTCTGGAACAAAAAGAAAAGTATTTGAGAGGAATAGCTGAAGGAACGTCGAGAGCTGCTTTCGGACTTTCGGAACCTCAGGCTGGAAGTGACGTGATGGGAATGGTTACTAAAGCAGTTCCAGATCCCGATCAAGATGGTGGATGGATACTAAACGGAACCAAATGTTGGATGTCAGGTGTGGCACAGGCGAATTGGTACACAATTTTTGCTAAAACTGCAGATATTACTTCAAGGAAACATGACTCAATAACTGCATTTATAGTCGAACGAGATTTTGAAGGAGTTTCAGTCGGACGAATCGATAAAAAAATGGGAGTTAAAGGGGTAGATACGGGTGAGTTAATTCTCGACAACGTAAGAGTGCCAAAAGAAAACGTAATCGGAGAGGTCGGTGGGTTTCGGCTAGCGATGTTGGGACTTAATTCGATGAGACCGATAGTTGCCGCCAGAGGTATAGGATTAGCTGAAGGTGCCATTATGTACGCCACCGAATATTCTCAACAAAGAACTGCATTTAACATGCCAATCTCTGATAATCAGGGGATAAGATGGGAGATTGCCAAGTTGGGTGTAGAAATTGAAGCCGCAAGATTACTAACCTACCGAGCAGCTGATTGGGCCGACAAAGGCAGATTTACTAAGGAGTGGGTTCCGTTTTTGTCTATGGCTAAATATTACGCCACCGAATTGGCAGTCAAAGCTTCTTCCCTTGCGTTACAAATGCTTGGTGCTGCTGGTTACATGGAGGAACATATGACCGAACTCTACTATCGAGACGCAAAACAGTTGACTATTGTAGAAGGTACGTCTCAAATCCAGTTAGGTCTGATTGCCAAGGGAATTTTAGACAGAGATTTATGGTGGGATTAAATGGTTGATTTTAACTGGAAGGATTTATTTGGCAAGTTAGTTCAGAATTTAGACCTTACGGAAGAAGAGGCAGGGTGGGCTATGACTTCGATTCTGGATAAAGATGCAACAGATGCTCAGATTGGAGCCTTTCTGATCGGACTAAAAGCAAAGGGCGAAACTCCTTTGGAGTTGGCAGGGTTTTTAAAAGTAATTATTCAAAAGTCCGTCAAGTGTGACTATGAGGACCCCGAAAGTTTGTTAGATACTTGCGGAACTGGAGGTGATGGGTCTGGAACTTTCAATATATCTACTGCAGCAGCATTAGTATTGGCTGGATGTGGGGTAAAAGTCGCAAAGCATGGAAATCGAGCCGCAACTTCTCAGTCTGGATCTGCAGACGTATTGGAAGCTCTGGGCGTTGCAGTAGATTTGGGTCCAACGGGGGTAAAGAAATGTATAGACGAATCAAATCTTGGGTTTTTCCTAGCTCAGAGATATCACCCTGCGTTTAAAGCGGTTGGACAGATCAGAAAGGATTTGGGAGTACCTACTGCATTTAACATGTTAGGTCCAATGGCGAATCCAGCTCGGGCAACCAACCAGCTAATAGGTGTAACCTCAGAAGTAATTGCCGAAAAAGTCAGGGATGTGTTGGCAATACTTGGTACAAAAAGAGCTTTGATAGTTACTTCCAAAGATGGATTGGATGAGATTTCAACTATAGATATTACGAAAGTATATACACTATCGAGCATAAAAGGTTATGTAGAGAAGTCAAGTTTTGAAATTGATCCGAGTAACTATGGCTTTAAAGCAGCAAGCAGATCAGATTTAGCGGGCGGTACACCCGACCAAAACGCAATCATAATTCGCCGGATACTAGAAGGTGAAAAAGGGTTCAAAAGAGATGTGGTTATACTGAATGCGGCTGCCGGTCTTACAATAGTAAAAAAGGCAGAAGAAATTGAAGATGCCATTGAGTTGGCGGCAGATGCTATTGACAGTGGAAAAGCAGCAGCTGCACTTGAAAAACTAATTGATGTATCGAATTCAGAGTCCGCCAGAGAAAAAGAAAACTGACTTTTGTAGCAGTTTCGGACGTTTAGAATTTGAGGAGTTTTTAATAGTTCAAAATTAAGGCTGTTGTAAGCACAAGTATTATCTTAAATCCTGGGTGATTTTTCGGTATTTTATGTCACCGATGGCAGAAAGATATCATTAGATAATAACCCGATATTTAGAATTCGCTTTGCAAAGTTCAGCTGAAACAACTATTATAAGATAAGAGGTAGTTTATAGGTATACCTTATTGTAAATAAATTTACAAATTTAAATAGTTTGATTATTATTTTAATTTTTCTATTAATACTGAATTGAATTTGGCAAGATAAATACAATCAGTTTACTTAAATGTTAAACTAATTTTGTCGTCGAAAACTTACGGCTTAAGGAGATGGTCCATAGATGGCTCAATATAAAATAGACATATCAGGTAAGACTGCGATCGAAAAAAAACCCTTATTTCCACTGAGGGGACGGGATCGATTTTTAGTTACTTTTGTGGTAATAATTCTTCTCGCTGCAGCATTATACTTTTCTCCTAAGTTGGCAGCTACTCAGAATTCACTTAATATAAGTTTTACTGCAAACGGACCAACTGCCAATTTAATTTTTCAGCCGGGGAAAACAGTTGGTGGAGTAAACTGCGGACCGGGTGTCAGACAGGTTTCTTGGAGTAAATATTCCCCTTGGTGTGAACCGGTTTGGCACGGAAACAATGGAGGTGCTACATACAACGGAGTGACCTCATCTACTATTACGATTGACTACAGAGAAGCTTCGTCTGGTGATCTAAACTTAGCTTACTCCATCATACCGAAAGAAATAATTGGTACAAATCAAGAAGCTATTGACACCATACAAGCTTATGTCAACGTATTTAACAAGTATTTTGAACTTTACGGTAGAAAAGTAGTTTTAGTTCCTTTTCAGGGTCAGAGTGATTTTATACAAGAAGATTTGAATGCTGATACCCCGTTGGCTCAGGCAGACGCCTTGACCGTAGCATCTAAAATACACTCATTTGCAGATGTATCTCTGATCGACTCAACTTCCATCTATGACACATATCTTTCAAGACTTCATGTGGTTAATTTTGGTATGGGAGATATGCCACTGAGTTTTTATCAGCAAAATTACCCTTATTCTTACACTCCATATCCCACGTGTAACCAAATGGCCGAAGCTGACGCTGCGGTTCTAGGTAAAGCCTATGCAGGTCTACCTGCGATCTTTGCTGGTGATCCCGCAATGCACACACAGCCTGGTACAATAGGCATCACATATCCTGAAGGTACCAACTCCGCTGTGTGTATAGGCACTATGCTTAATCTCCTAGAAAATACTTACCATGTAAAGCCAGCGGTTGTAGCTTCATATACGCTAGACTTTGCGACATTAGCTCAACAAGAAGCTGCTATCTTTGCCAAATTAAAAGACAATAACGTAAATACTGTTGTATGCGAGGGTTGCGATCCAGTAGCTCCTAAGCTTTTCTTAAACTATGCAAACACCAATGGTTACTTTCCTCAGTGGTACGCAGAAGCTTTAGGTGCTCAAACTGGAGGAGTAGATGCTTTCGGTAGGGCGACAGCTAGCGGAAAACCAAACATGCCACAAGACGAGATGTCCCACACTGTTCTTATCTCAAGAGCGGGTTCTTTGCCTCAAGACACGGAAGCATATGAAGTATTTCAAATGGGCAAAACTCCTGGTATGCAGTTAGAACCCGTGTATCCGCTGGTATATTCCCAAGTTCTGTTGTTGTTTTTGGGACTTCAGGCTGCAGGACCAGATCTTACTCCAACGACATTTGCAGAAGGTTTAGCGTCGTTACCGACATCAGAGCCTGGTGGTGAGTTCGGTCAGTGGAAATTTGGTCCTAATACAGTAACACCAACTAATACTTTCCAAATTACTTATTGGGACCCTAATGCTACGAGCTTAATTGACGGTAAAAAAGGTGCTTTTGTAGCTTGTAATAATGGTCAGGAGTTTAATTGGAATGGGGCTCCTCAGCTTCCTACTGGTAAACATCTGAAGTGCTTTGGTCATAAGTAAGCGATATCTTTACTTTGGTTATTTTATGGTTTTGATGGGGTTTATTTAGATTATCAAAGCGACTACAGCTTTAATAGCCTTGATTTAATCCAATTTTTCGATTAGATTCTCTGATGGACCAAGATGATGCTGACATATGGTCTACGTTTATATCGATTAAAATTTACTTTTGAGTATAATTTACTTTTGAGTTTAGTTGTGTGATCCGGTAAGTGTAACGATTGGTACTTTTGAACAATCTTCGAAAATAACATATGAAATTTGGGATATTTTACGAGCTCCAACTACCAAAACCTTGGGGAGTTGCGAGTGAACATCGACTTGTAAAAGAGTCTCTTGATCAAATCACGTTAGCCGACAAGTTGGGATTTGACTACATATGGGAAGTGGAGCATCATTTTCTAGAAGAATACTCTCACTCGTCAGCCCCCGAGGTATTTTTATCGGCAGTAAGTCAGATAACTTCAAATATTAGGTTAGGTCACGGCATAGTTCAGTTGCCCGGCGAAGTAAATCATCCAGCAAGAGTTGCCGAGCGTATCGCAATGCTTGATTTAGTATCGGATGGTAGGGTAGATTTCGGAACTGGAGAGTCGTCTTCTGAGATAGAACTAGGCGGGTTTAATGTTAACAGAGACGCCAAAAGACAGCAGTGGGAACAATCATTGCAGATAATTGCAGATATGTTTGTTCAAGAACCTTTCTCTGGAGTAAAAACTGACTTTTTTAGTATTCCACCCCGAAACGTTATTCCAAAACCCATCCAAAAACCCCATCCACCTCTTTGGGTAGCCTGTTCAAGAAGAGAAACAATTCACCTAGCAGCTACAAAAGGGATTGGGGCTTTAAGTTTCGCATTTGTAGAGCCAGAACAAGCAAAAGAATTTGTAGACGATTATTATGAAACTATTTTTTCATCCAACTGCAAACCTATCGGTAAGTCAATTAATGCTAATGTTGCATGTGTATTGCCGTTGATGTGTCACGAAGATGAAGGTGAAGCAATAAAAAGAGGAATAGATGGTGCTCATTTTTTCGGCTATTCGTTGGCTTACTACTATGTTTTCGGTTCACACCGCCCAGGCAAAAGTGATATATACGCTGATTTTTTAAAAAATCGATCAAAATTTGGATTCGACAAAGATGTTGCTTCTATGAAAGTTGAGAGATTGGGAGCTAATTTAGTTAACAATGGACTAAGTTCTTTAAGGGGAGCGATTGGTACTCCAGATCAGATCAGAGATTTGATTAAAAGGTATGAAACCGCAGGCATTGATCAGCTAATTTTCGTTAGTCAATGTGGTAATAACCAACACGATCATATCATTGAGTCTCTCAACTTATTTGCGAAAGAAGTTATGCCTGAATTTAAAACCGATAGACGTAAGGAGACTGAAGCTAGAACTCAAAAAGTCCGTTTATTAAATGATTCGTTGAATGCAAATACATTTCAAAATAAGGAAAATGAGTTTTCCAGTTATGATTCAAATTATTCTGTTTCAGCAGTGCCGAAAGCTTGAGCATCGGGTAATTAAATAATTTAGGATCATCTGTAGATAAATATCGGTTTAGAACTAAATCAATTTAGTTTAAGATTTTAAATTAGGTGGATTTCACAACGCATTATGCCCGAACATTTTAAAAGCTATATCAGCCATAGTTGATATATTTGAAATCGGATTGTGTTTAAACTCGTATTGTTTTAAATAAGTAAATAGGTTTTCACAGTAGTAGTGTTTAAAGTTGAATCTGACCTCGATATAGAATTCATGAAGTCAAAAAGCCTACAAGTTTTTTAGAAAAAAGAAGAAATCTGGTTCAAAATAGATTGTCTTCAACTTTGGAATAATTATATCGCTACTTTAGATTTTGTACCAGCTTTTTTTAATTGCTATTTTGATTTGCGGAACTCGTGGTTATTTAGATTTTAGCCAAAGGAATTATGAAATTTGAAATGACTGCCCACCACTGTTTATGATTTTCAAATTGAGGTAGGTGTCCAGCATTTTCTATAATTGCAAGTGTCGAATTTTTAAAACTGTTAGCCATCTGCCTACTTGCATCTAAAAAACTGATATCGTTTTCTCCACATACAATTAATGTTTTGACGTCTAATTTAGAGTATTCTTTTAGTCGATTCGGTCTATTTGACAAAGACCTCCCAAGAGATGTGAAAGCCGCAGGATCTGTTGCTAAAAATTTCCTTTCGGTAAATGTTTCATATTCAGGATGCTGAGAAACAATGTTTTTAAAATTGATATCTGAATCCAGCATACCTATCGCTTTAGCGGCCTTAAGTAATCCTTCTACACCCGACTTTGCAACAATTTCATCTACGACAAACAATATTTCTTTGGGCAACTCTATTGGACCGTAATGTGTATCCATTAAGATGGATGCGAGAAATGTAGAAGGACTTTTAATCATTGCTTCTCCCAGCACCATTCCACCTAAGGAATGACCCAAGGCAATAACATGTTTATGACCAAGTTTTTCAATAAGGTTTAACAAATCATCTGCCATTAAGTCGACTGAATACTTAAAGGGATCCGAAAGTTTTGAGCTCTGTCCGTGACCACGCTGATCGTATATGACAACGCTAAACCCTAAGCTACAAATAGGTGCCAACCAAGGGGAAAAATCCTCCTTTGACCCCGTAAATCCATGGACTAATATTACCAACTTGTCAGCATTTTGTCTCCCAATGAGCGCCAGTTCTAGGTCGTTTAGCTTTACTTTGCGGTCAAAAGTCGCTTTTGGTGATATGGGAGGAAAATCGTCGTTAAAGGGGTTAAAATCATTTTTGCGGTCTATATCCATACTGTATCCATAGCGTCCTATTTTTTGTTTTAAGAGATTTGATTGCTTTAATCTAGGCTAGCAAATTCATGGAACAAAATTAGTATAACAAAAATCAAACAGATTTATATAACTACTGTTACTTGTGATTTAGTAAATGTTATCCTAGTGGTATATTCCAACAAGATTTAGCGAGAAGTGTTTTACCGTATAACTATTTAACTACTGTCACCTGCTTACTTGAGATTAATAAAGCTGTTATATTTTTATGCTTGAATATCAGCAGCTACATCAGTTCGTTCAGATAAACATTAGTTTTATGTGAATTAATTTAATTAAGCTGGTAGATTTGAATAAATTGGAGTTTTAAAGTATAGATAAAACTGATTGCTGTACTTTTATTAATCCAAATGCAACAATATTTATTTGCGTTTATTAACTAATATTTTAAAAACTACAAGAGGCAGCGAAGTGAATTTATTAGATAGTGAGGATTACAATCTTTTTTTTAAAGAAGAGGAGTTAATTTTGTGGATCAAGGAGATAGTTGATTTTGGTATAAGGCGTCCTGGATACGAGGCTGATATAAAATGTCAGGAATGGATCAAAACAAAGTTTCTTGAGTTTAACTTAAGCGATATAAAAGAAGAACCCGTTGAGTTGTTAATATGGGAAGAATCAGGTGCGAGGTTGACCGTTTGGCAAAATCAAGAACCAACATTGACCACAGAAATTCCCGCATTTCCAGTTCCGTTTACTACTCCGACAAAAAACTTTATTGGCGAGCTCGCCCCATTAGATGCTATTGCTGAGGAATCCAGTTCAACTATCGCTATTGGGAAGCTTGGGCTTTCCACCGTTCCTTTAAATTTCTTCAGATCGTTGGCGGTGGACTTCTACGATCCTAAAGACGAATTTAACTATTTGCAGCAGACTTTGCCATTTGGTCCCGAATTTACTGAAGTTCTTACGCCTGCAATTAATAAAAGCGTCAGAGCATTTATAGGAATATTAGACGAGTTTCCATGGGAGACCATGGAGTATTACGTTCCTTATGACGGCATCGTAAAAGATATTACAGCAGTATGGATCAGCAAAAAGAGCGGGTCTAGAATATTGTCAATGATGCAAAATGGTACTGTTTCTGGTTCAATAAGCGTTTCAGGTACTAATCGCATGGGGAAAAGTGAAAATATCTCGGCTACAATTTATGGAAAAAGTGATAAATGGATAATCATAGGATCTCATCATGACGCACCTTGGGCATCTGCAGTTGAAGACGGTTCGGGAATAGCTATGGTTCTTTCGCTCGCCAAATACTATTCTCAAGCAGAAAAACCAAAACACAATATTTTATTCTTACTGACAGCTGGTCACATGTCCGGTGGAGCCGGTACTAAAACGTTCATTAAAGATCATCCGGAAATTGTAAAAAATTTAGTACTTGAAATTCATTTGGAGCATGCAGCAAATGAATGTACGATATCCGACGGAAAGTTGTTACCGACTGGAATGCCCGAATGTAGATGGTGGTTTGTAACTGAAGACGAGCACCTTTTAAAAGCAGTTAAAAGTGCTTTGATTGCAGAAAACTTAGAAAGATCCTTGATTTTTAAACCCGACGTTTTTTTTGAGCATCCGCCGACCGATGGAGGATTTTTTCACTTGGAAAACGTTCCGATATTAAATTTCCTTACCGCCCCTATGTATCTATTTGATCCTGACGATACAATTGACAAAGTTCACATTACGAGTCTAGGGTCTGTTCCACGTGCTGTCGTACAAATAATTAAATCTTTAGAAGAGTAATATAAGAGATAATTGAGAATTTAAGGTATATTGGGGCTTAGGCTTAAAACTGATAGATTTACTGATTGAAATAAGTTTGCTGAAACGCTAGTCGTTTGCAGAAAATTATCACCCAAGATTTGGTTTGAATTTTAGTGTTAATTTATCAGATTTATCGAAGTTAAATAAGCTGATAAATTCTAAGAAAATTACTGAAATTAGTTTGATAACATTCAAATAGCTAAATAACCAAGGGAAGTTTATTACTATGGTAGGTTAACTATTTTAGCAATTACAACATTGGTTTTGAAATGTAAAAAATAGTAAATATTATCCATAAAATCCAAAGTTGGTCTACAAACTGTATTAAAATCGTCAGGTACCTCAATTTTAGGTTAAGCATATCGTAAGATTTGCTTAGTAATATTGAAGCTGTTACATACAAATTTCATTGTTGTTTCATTGTTGTCAGGAGAAAACATATATGGCTAATATTGTTAGAAAAATAGTTGAGATGAAGAGGCGATTGCATTTTTCAAGACTTAGCGCAGGACTTGTCGTAAGCATTTTATTACTTTTCGGAGCAACTCTTTCGGCGTGTTCATCTAACTCGACTTCGACAACTTCTTCGAATTCGACATCGACACCCAAAGGACATGTCTTGTTAGTTGGATCGTTTAACGGCGTAAAGGGTCAGTACGCTACGGTTCAAGCTGCTGTAAATGCTGCTAAACCTGGTGATTGGATTTTAATTGGACCTGGTGACTATCACGAAGATAACTCCATGGTAAATGTACCGACTTCGTCTCAGCAGGGTTTGGGGGAAAACGGAGGTGTCTTAATAACCACGCCCGATCTACATCTACGTGGGATGAACAGAAATACAGTCGTCATAGACGGTACTAAACCTGGTTCTCCGGAATGTTCTTCGGCGCCGCAAGATCAGAACTTGGGACCGATTGGACCGAACGGAAAACCGATGGGTGAAAACGGAATCGATATATTTGAAACAAACAATACTTGGGTAGAGAATTTAACTGTCTGCAACTATTTATCAGGCAGCGGTGGTGGTGGAAATGAAATTTGGTGGGATGGCGGATCTGGAACTGGAAAAATTGGTCTGAGTGGTTATTGGGGAAGCTATTTAACTGCAACGTCTACTTACTACGGTCCAGATAACGTAGATGCTGGATATGGAATATTTGCAAATTCTGCTGCTGGTCCAGCGAGTTGGAATCAAATTTATGCCAGCAATTTCAACGATTCTGGTATGTATGTGGGAGCTTGTCAGCAGGTCTGTGATATTACAATTAATCATGCATGGATGGAATATAATGCCTTGGGCTATTCTGGTACAAATTCCGGAGGAGCTGTTGTAATCGAAAATTCTCAATTTGATAATAATCAGGACGGGTTTGACACCAATACCCAAATTGGCAGTGATCCCCCCCCGCCACAAAATGGTGACTGTCCTGACGGCAAAATTAGTCCGATCACTCATACGCGTTCATGTTGGGTATTCATGCACAATTATGTTCATAACAACAATAATCCAAACGTGCCAGAAACATCGGGATATGCTAGTGCGGGTCCGACAGGAACTGGTATGACTTTGTCTGGCGGGCGAAATGACACAGTAATGGACAATGTGTTTGAAAATAATGGAGCTTGGGGGATACTATTTGTTCCTTTTCCAGATAGCGACAAACCCTTTAAAGGAGTAACTTGTGCAAATAGCGGAGGTTTTACTAGTTCTCTATTCCCCGGGTGTATTTACAACCCTGAAAACGATGCTTTAATAAATAATACGTTTAAACACAACGGGTTTTTTGGGAATCCGAGCAATGGGGACTACGGCCAAATCGTATTTAACGGTGGTTTGCCTCAAAACTGTTATTCTGGTAATGTAGCACCAGACGGAAGTACACCGTCTAATCTTGAAAAAGTTCAGTCAAAGTGCGGAACCATTATGAAACAGGCAAATCTTGGTGGAAGTTTATTCAGTCAGGTACTTTGTGATACGCACTTTTTGCCCTGCCCTGCTGGTGCAAATTATCCGACTGTCACTCAAGTTACCATGAAGCCTCTACCGAAGAACTTGCCGACTATGCCGAATCCATGTCAGAATGTGCCGTCCAATTCTTGGTGTAAAAATGGTAAGCCTATTAGTTAAATCTAATTATTAGGTACTTATTGGTTTACTATATGAAGGTAATTTTGCTAAAAGTATGATTCCGTAGACCGATATTGCAAGAAATAGAAGTTCAAAAACAATGGAGATTGAATCGGTTCTTATAGATTCTTTAAATCCAATTACTCCGATAACAAGACTTATAACGGGATTTGATACTGTCAGAGCGGGCAACGACCACCCAATCTGATTTCCTTGGAATGCACTTTGGACTAAAAACAGAACAATAGCATAGTCTACAAGTAGTGCGATAAACTCCCACGAATGTAGTTCATTGAATAGTGCCAATAGAATGTTATGGGAATTTTTATAATTTAAGTAAAGGTTGTGAGTTACTTCCTTAGTAAATGCGGCCGCCAACCCGTTAATTAGCCCTCCTGCGGTAGCTTGCATAGTAGAACGATTGGATATGGACATTTTTCTAGAAACCAAGATGATGATGGCTGAAATTACAGCAGTAGTTGAAATTATATAAAGCCACATTTTAAGATCCGCTGTTCTGGCACCTCCTTTTGCTTGTGCTGTAATCAGGAAGGCAATTAAGCCAAATGATACTGAAATAGCTGCTATCCACTCTTTTAATGTCATCATTCGCTTGTGAATAAATCCAGCTGAAATGGGCAGCGCAAATACTACTCCCAACACCAAAAGAGGTTGCACTAAAGCCAGCGAACCCTTAAACAACGCAACTGCTTGAAATATAAAGCCCATAAAACTCGAAGCTATACCAATTAGCCAAATCGGTTGTTTTATGAGTCTGGCTATCAGAGAGATGTGTAAATTTAAATTTGGTGCCTGTAAAGACGCCTGATACTGCTGTATGACTGCGGCAATCGCAAAAAACAGTGCACCTATAATGCTTGCTACTATAACCAGAATCATTTCATTAATACTATTAAATTTGGGTATTTTCCCTTTAACAGCTTAACTTGAATTTGATCTGCTTATAGCTGTGCTGTCTGTACCCAAATAGGATTCAATTACCGACTCGTCAGATAACACTTCTTTAGGCGTACCGCTTGCAATTATTTGCCCTAAGTTAAGACATGTTAGATGTGATGCAACCGAAGATATCAACGGAATATCGTGTTCAATTATCAGTAGCGCCGCATTCGTAGCTTCGCTGACTTTTAATAGAAGGTCTGCTAAGGCTTCGGATTCCTTTTGGGCTAAACCCGAAGATGGCTCATCCATTAGCAGAACCTTAGGTCTGTGAGCCAAAGAGCATGCCAGCTCTACTATTCTGCGGGTTCCCGTGGAGAGTTCAGAGATAAATGCATTCTGGAATCTAGTTAAGTGAAAAAAATCCAATAGCGAATCTACGGATTCTTGAACTGTCTTTTCAATTCTAATAACTGAAGGTAGTCTTAGTGCTGAAGAAATAGGTTCTTTGGGAAATATAAATCTCTCGTGAGCTAAAGCAATGGTTTGAGTCACTGTCAATGCTGGAAACATTTGAGCGTGTTGAAAAACTCGTCCCATCCCCATTCTGGCTCTTTTAGAGGGATTTATTTTAGTAATATCGATGCCGTCTAAAGTTACGTAGCCACCGTCAGGGATTAGAAATCCAGAGCAAATATCAAACAAAGTTGTTTTCCCTGCTCCGTTTGCACCTATTATGCCGTGAATTTCTTTTTGTGCTATGTCTATACTTACTTCGTCAACTGCCATTATACCTCCGAAATGTTTTGACAAGCTGTGTCCGCAAAAAACTATACTTCTATTGTCAAAATTAAGATCATTTGGTTCAGTGTTACCAGGATTTTTACCGCTGTCTATCATGTATTGACTTTGCGAATTGGAAGACCTTGAACTTATTTTCATATTCGAATCGATAAAGATGGAGCGGAGTAAGTCAGACCTCAAAATAAGATCTTCTGAGTTACCGCAGAAACGTACCTGTCCTCGTTCTAGGAAGATGGATTTTTGAGCAACT
Organism: Actinomycetes bacterium; assembly: GCA_021791915.1. Lineage (GTDB taxonomy): Bacteria > Actinomycetota > Acidimicrobiia > Acidimicrobiales > JABEUL01 > JAJZNL01. The sequence continues at coordinate 18,655 of JAJYVQ010000011.1, forward strand.
GATGTTGCCACGTTAATAGATTGCTCTACTATAACTACGGTGATGCCTTCAGCGGTCAGTTCTTTTATTATCTTTATAAGTTCTGTGACTACTATTGGAGCTAGACCTAATGAGAGCTCGTCTATAAGTAGCAATTTTGGTTTGCACAAAAGTGCCTGAGAGATAGCTAGCATTTGCTGTTCTCCTCCTGACAGCATCCAAGCTTTGGCATTTTGTCTTTCATTTAAAACAGGGAAGAGTGAATAGATTTTATTCAAAGTGGTTTGGATAAAGTCTGTATCTTTTTTATGGATCCACTTCGCAAGTTGCAAGTTTTCTTTTATGGTTAAGTTGGGGAATGTTCCCCTGCCACCTGGTACCATAACAATGCCAAGTGAAACTCTTTTTTCAGGTGACATGGATGAAATGTCTATTGAGTTAAATATAATTTGACCGGTTATATTATCCATAAGTCCACAAATACTTCTTAAAACCGTCGATTTACCTGCGCCATTGGTTCCAAGTATGGCTGTAATATTGTTTTTTTCAATATCAAGATCTATTCCGAACAGTACTTGAACTTGTTGATAGTTGGCGTTTACTTGTTTAAGATTCATAAAATATAAGGAATCTACGTTTAAGGTTGATTCTTTTTGATTTGAATATACAATGTCTGAAGTTACGAGAGGCTCAAATTTTGCCTCTTCAAAAAGTGAAGGTACTTCGATATGTTTGAAGTTTGCATAATAATACAGAAGCTTGTCACGGATCGTAGTTATTATTCCCCCGAGACCGCTGGGCAAAAACAGAAGCAAAATGAGCAATGCAGCTCCACTTGCCAAAAGTTGTGCAGCACCGTGTAGCTCGTAACTAATGATGCCGTAATAAATCGATGCTAGTATCGCTCCAGGCAGAGAAGTTAAGCCTCCGATAACGACGATTGAAAATGCGCTAATTGAAAGTTGCGGATCAAAGCCTGAGAAGCTTGTACCTTGTTGCAAAACAACTATTAAACCTCCAGCGACCGACGCCATTGCTCCCGAAATACCGAAGGCCGCTAATCTAATTTTTCTAGGATCTACCCCGAAAGCTTCAGCTGCAGTTTCATTCTCTCTGGCACCGATCAAAACGCGACCAGTTCTCGATCTCTTTAAGTTCCAAGCTATCAGCATACAGAGTACCGCAATAAATAAACTGAATTCATAGATTATTCTGATATTAGAGAGGTCGAAGTTATTAAGTAACATAGGTGGATTTAGGTGGGCGGGGTTTAGGGAAGGAAAATTCGTAGCATTCAAAAGGTAGGTGTCTACGGGAACTGCAAATGCTAAGGTGGCTACGCTTAAAAATAGCCCATTTATTTTTAGCGCTGGGATTCCTACGATCATCGAAGCAATAGCACCGATTATCGCTGATGCAACTAGGGTCAGTATCAAATCAGCGTGAAAACTAACCAAAAACAACGCAGTAGTGGCTGCGCCAATGCCTGCAAAACCGAACTGTCCTAGGCTGATCTGACCAGCCCATCCAGACAAAATTACTAAAGATACTGCAATAATTGCATAAATTGCTATATAAACAAAAGGTAGATCAGTGATTTGGCTATTTGTCATTGGTATGACAATTGCAGCTATCAAAAGTATTATCGGGATCGCTGATCTTGAAACTTTGATAAATTTCAATTCCGCCAAAATTTTGGCAATAGGACGAGATTCCTTGAAATTTACGAAGCCAGAACTTATAAGTTGATCAGCTTTAGATCTTACTGGTGGCTGAATTAAAAGTGAAATTAAGATAATTAGAAACATTCCGACGTCAACTACAGTTGATTTGGGATAGGACCAAAAGATTGCCTGCTCGAATATTCCGATCATACAGCCCGCTATGGCAGTTACAACCAGATTTTCCATCCTACCTATTATCGCAGCTGCAAGTGGAGCCAGTAAAACAATTGGTCCTGCTGCGATCGATAAATCAGGGGGATTCGACATGGATGATGGCGCAGATGCCAACTCGGCTACTGCAGCAAGTAAAGCAGCTACTGTCCATGCGATAACCGAGATCCTTTTAACTGGGATTCCCAACAGTCTTGCCCTGTCTGTATTGTCTGAGACAGCACGTAGAGCAATTCCGGTATCGGTTTTTTCGAGGAAAAACCACAACAGTCCAAGACAGATTACGAGAGCAAATATGGCAACGATATAGTCTCCAGTTAATATGTAAGGACGGATCGTAAACTGAAAATGAAACGGGGTACCGTAAGTTCCCAATTCCGTAACGTTAAACCATGCGGGAATAGCAATTTGAATGGCTCCGATTACTTGGGCTACCCCCAAAGTGGCTACGGTCAAAATCATTCTGGAGGATTTTTTAAGCCTCCGTACTACTAGAACTTCAGTCAAATAACCTGTGACTGCTGCAGAAGCTAAACCGAATAGAATCGCAATCCAATAGGAAATATGATACCGGTCTACCAGTACGACTGCAATAGCGACGGCAATCCCGCCTAAAGATGCTTGGGCGAAATTTATAATTTTTTGACTTCTGTAAAGCAAAACTATACCCAAAGCCGTCAAACCGTAAAGACCGCCATTGACCGCACCTAAAAATATAACTCCAGGAGGCAAACCAGACGGAAGGAATATAATAGACAATAAGAAAGCAGCGACGATTAGGGAAACCGAAGCTACGATATTAGAATAATTCCAGTTGTTATAATATTGTTTGATTTTAATAAACATTGTCATTAGGTTGATAAGTTCAATGGGTTTATAAGTTCACTGGCAATAGTTAAGGCTCGGGGCAGCTGAGTTGTACGTGATTTGGCAAAGAAGTGGCTCCAGAAGTACTAAACGTATAGAGTTTTCCATTGTTACAGGCAATAAAGCTTCCTTTTAGACCGTCTTGTTGAGAAACCGTTGTCGGAGACCATCTAAGTACCTGAAAACTGTCGACTGGCGAAAAAACATCTTGACCGTATTTCCATTTTCCAAATTCACCTCCGGGTTTTGAAGTCGGCATTGAAAATAGACCTTCTGCAAATGTTTCTGGCGTAAGGTCAGGTCCTGCTGCCTGCAAACCAGTAAAAAGCTGTAAAAGCGGTTCATAAATTGCTGCGAATTCTGGGCTTGGTGTTCCAGTGGGATCTTCTAACTTATATGCCCGGTAGGCTTCTTGTTCAATTTTAGGAGGAGAGGTAATCCCACCAGCAATGTTATTTTCCCACTGTGAAGTTGGTGCAATTTTCTGTCCGAAAATATCTCCAAAATCCAGGGCCAACCACTCTGGATAGTATTTTTGTGCTGTTGCATTTTGGACAAGAAAGATTGGGAACAGTGGATCACATGCGCAAATTATCGACGTAACGCCTCTCGTCTGAAACTGAGCAACGGCATTTTTGGCCTGCGATTCTCCCTCTGCGATATTGATTGAATATGCTATCTGACGCACAACGTTTGTGTGATATTTATTTTTAAGAATACTGACAAGCTCTAGAGCACAGCTTGCATAATTTGGATTTTGAGGGTATATGATTCCAAATTTTCTTATAGTATGTTGCATTTTTGGATCCCCCGAAAAGATTGCTGGTAGCCCTGCCATAGACCGCCCCAAAACAGTTGCAGTGACTTCTGCATCCGAATTACAAGTGGGAGCTGGTGAAAACTCATATGGGGCGTACTGTTGAAACCAATATTGTGGTTGCAAAAGACCGCCGATGGCAATGATTTTTTCATCCGCTAAATATTGGTCATAAATCTGAGTTGATGATAAAAGAGATATATCCGCAAAAGCGTGGAGTGATTTGGCAGTCAGAGCGTCTTGTTGAGCTTGTTCCAAGCCCTGCCCCTGTAATTCGGAAAGTTCGTTACCTTTTCCATTGAACGGTACAATTACTACGTGTCTACCGTATAGCTCAAATGAATTGTTAAAAAGTTTTACATAAGTATTAAATGTCTGAGTTGCTTGAGCTGCAGTGCCCACCATAGATGCGGGGAAAAATGCGGCAGCTAAACTGTTTAAGCTACTCGATGGTACTCTTGAAGTTACAGTTATAGTAGTTCGGGTAACTCCAAACGAGGTAGACCCTCCGTTATTTCCCGAAAATTTTGGTTCGCAGTAAGGAGCATAGTTGCTCCAGTCAACTTGGCGTATTCCTGGTCCACAAAAGGTACCATTCACGGTAAGGCCCGGTTTTTGTGACATTTGGGTTCCAAGCACTGCCCCGTGAATATTAAAAGTTGTAGAGTTGGATGATTGCGATGGAAATAGATAAACCAGTATTAAAACTATAACGATAAGGGGAATAATCGGAAGGAACATCTTAAAACGTGATTTAGTAGTCGGCTTTTGAACCGTACCAACACCGACATATGTTATATTGTCGCCTTTTTGGATTGTATGGTTATTAGGTGAATTTGGCACTGAAAAAAATTTATAATTGATTGATATTTAAGCACTCATAGGTTATTATTTGAGCTACGAAAGTAGACGAATATGGATATTAGCCTTACTGTAAAAATAATTAGAACGACCTTTAGTTAAAAAAATTAACACATACTGGATAATGCTTATTAAGATTTTATCTAATGTATTGGAATATTGCAAAGCAAATCACTTTAAAATACTTTAGAGTTAAGATACTTAAGAGTTAAGATACTTAAGAGTTAAGATACTTAAGAGTTAAAATACTTTAGAGTTAAGATACTTAAGGTGACAGCTGTTAACGGTCGTTTTTGATAACAAGCGTTTCAGGTTTGTGTGATTTTTAATAAATGCAATTTTAAACAAAGAATTTTTAGTAGTAAAGATCGGGGAACACAAGATGAAGATTAAATTTAAATTTATATTGACGATCGCAGTATTAAGCTGTCTTATTGCTGCTTGTTCAAACGCAAAACAGCAAATTTCAAATACTGGACAAACTGATGGAGTTACGAGTAATCAAATTACTATAGGAGGGCTGGCTTCACTGACTGGTCCGTTGACGGCAGACTTTGCCCCCATATTTACTGGAGTCAGTGCCTATATTGACAGGATAAACGCAGAAGGGGGAGTTTGGGGAAGAAAAATTAAATTTGCATATCAGTTAGATGACGCTTCAGATCCTTCACAAGATGTGGATCAGGCGAGAAATTTGGTGTCGACTTTTAAGGTCTTTGCCGTAGTTGGAGTTGCAACCCCGAGTTTTGAAGGAGCAAGTTATTTAGCTGACAACGGTGTCCCAGTATTCGGAATGGCAATTAATCCGGGATGGTGGCCCGCCAAGAATATGTTTGGCGTGGGAGGGTCTTACGTTGACTTTACAGGTCCACAAAACGAAGTGGCGTATCTAGCCGAAATGACCCATAGTACAAAAGTAGCGGTGCTGGCTTATAACATAGCAGAGTCTTCTCAGGGCTGTACTGGAGCTATAGCAGGGCTTAAAGAATACGGTATAGACGTTGCTTATACAGATTTGGGTATACCCGCTCCCGCTGTGGACTTGAGTGCGGACGTTGCGAAAATCGCCGCTTCAGGAGCCAATATGGTAGTTAGTTGCATGGATCTGTCAGGAAATCTGCTTCTCTCTCAGGATATCCATCAGCAAGGATTACACTTAACTCAGTATTGGTATGATGGCTACGATCCTTCTGTTTTAAATAATCCAACTGATTCAAATTTAATGAATTCTGTGTATTTTTCATTACAAAATGCGCCATTTACTGCAGGGACACAAGATCCTATAGAGTATCCCGGTATGGCTAGCTATCTTAAAGATATGGAAAAATATTTTCCGAATACTTTGCCTTCAGAGGCATCTTTGGATGGGTATCTTTCGGCGGATCTATTTGTGAAAGGTCTTAAGATGGCTGGCAGGAATCTAACTCGTACAAAGCTGATAGATGATATAAACTCGCTTACGTCGTATACTGCCGGTGGAGCATTAGCTCCTGTAAATTGGAAGATTGCTCATTTTACAAGTAATATTGACTGTCAAGCGTTTGTTCAAGTTGTCAACGGTCAGTTTATAAATCGCTTTGGCTCCGATGGCTCAGTTTTTACTTGTTTTAAAAGCAATCTAAAGAACCCGACAAAAGTGGTATTGGACAATAACGTGCCCGGCTTACCTGGAGCTTACATAAGCAAATAAATAAAGTCAAATAAAAATAACGGCGGTTTGTGGCAGTGAAGTATAGAAAGTATCGGCGAAAAAGTAGCGGTTTGCTGTTGTGAACGAGCTTCCTTTATTTATAATAGCCGGAATACCGTTCGGATGTGTATATGCTTTGGGAGCTTGCGGTCTTGTACTGAGTTATAAGACCTCAGGACTCTTAAATTTAGCTTTTGGTGCCCAAGCTTATGTGATTAGCTTGCTATTTTACTTCAGTTACGACTCACATTGGCCGTTTATTTTGGCGTTTTTAGTTTGGGTGATACTCTTTAGTTTTTTATTGGGAGTATTGTTCGATAAACTGCTGTTCCAAAAACTTAGACATTCGTCTGTAGCGGTAAAACTGGTTGGAATATTAGGCTTGCTTATTGCACTTCCTTCAATTGCTCAGGGAGTATTGGGTCAAAACAGCCCGACGATTAGACCATTTTTGTTCTCAACTACCTCTGTTTATTTTCACATATTTTCATATCCTGTCAGTGGAGAGAACATACAGACCGTAACTGTAACGCTGGTCGTTGTCATGCTGTTGGTTTGGCTTTTGAAGTATTCCAAGATTGGGCTAACTATGAAAGCTGTAGTCGAAAGCCCAAAGTTGGCGGAGCTGAATGGTATATCGTCCGAACGAGTAAGCTCTCTAGCATTTGGGATATCGGGAGTCTTGGCGGGATTGAGCGGAGTTTTATTGGCTCCGATTTTACACGAAATAAATTCTTATGATCTTACGTTGCTTGTTGTAGCGGGAATTGCGGCAGCAGCTTGTGGCGGATTTAGCTCTTTGGTCATTACATTTTTAGCGGCATTGGCACTAGGCATCTTCCAGGAGATATTAGCAGGTTACGTGCCTCAAAGTTTTATGTTGTCATCCTCAATACGTCCGTCGTTTCCTTTTGTAGTACTGGTTTTGGCTCTTTTATTTAACAAGTCTCTGCGCAATATCGGGACCCTAAAAGACCCGCTTTCGGAAGTCGATCCTCCTCCAAAGTTACTTTTAAAATACTATTCATATAAACCCATCAGATTTCGGGCGGCAATTTTGGCAGTCATAACCGTTACCTTTTTTTCGGTCAGCTTCGGCGGCGTCATATCTGGAAATTGGAAGTTTGTTCTATGTCAAGGCTGTGCTTTAGGCGTAATTTTTTTATCGATAACTCTGTTAACAGGTTCTACAGGGGCAGTATCCTTGTGTCAGGCAACTTTTGGTGGTTTCGGAGCATTTTTGTCATCTCAACTGACTTCAAGATTTAATTTTCCAATTCTTTTGAGCTTGGCAATCGTAACAGTCGGTTGCTTTTTTGTCGGCGGCTTAATTGCTTTAATGGGAACAAAACTCAAGGGATTGGGAATTGCTCTTTTGACCTTGGCATTTGCCTTGTTGGCAGACAATCTTATCTTTCCGAGTACTTTCTTTGCCAACGGATCTACCGGAGTTTATCTACCTAGACCGCAGCTCGGATCCATAAACTTTAATTCAAATGAGTCATGGCTCATCTTTGAAGCTATTGTTTTGGCATTGGTAACTATTTTAGTACTCATTGTTAGATCTTCCAAAATAGGTTTGGAAGCTCTGGCGGTTTCCGGGTCATCGTTAGGGGCAGAATCTATAGGGATTAGTTATTCTAAAAATTCACTTATTTTTTTCAGTTTGGCAGCAGCAATAGCTGGTTTCGGTGGAGGTCTCTACGGCATAACTCAGCAAAATATATCATCCCAAGACTTTAATTGGGAATTTTCGCTACTATTTCTCGTTTTGGTTATTGTAATGGGTGTCAAATCGATTGAAGGTGCACTGGTTGCCGCATTCTCATACGTAATTGCTACTGAGCTGCTCGATACTTATGCCGGCAATAACATTGGTATCATAATATCTATTGCCGTTGGATTGCTTGCACTGATCTGGGTTCTTGATCCTGAAGGTATTGTAGAACGTCAGACTAGGATATGGAGGTCAACTTACAGGTCTGTGAAGCTTAGACGTCAAAAGGTTTTTGTCGAATGAAAGATCTATTAAAAATTAATAACGTATCGTTTAAATATGGAAAGATGCAGGTTTTGGAGGGGGTTACTCTCGGGGTAGAAAGTAATTCGATTCACGGATTCGTGGGAGCAAACGGGGCTGGGAAAAGTACATTATTGAATATCATCTCGGGATATTTGAAAGCCGATTCTGGATCAGTTGAATTTTTAGGTAAAGATATAACTGACTTAAAACCCATTCAACGAGTAACAAATGGCATCGCAAGAACTTTTCAGAAAGTTGAACTATTCGATACTTTGAGTGTTTATGATCATGTATTGCTTGCGGTCAGACAAAAGGAAAAGATAAAAAAGAAAACGGGTTCACCACTGGATATTTTTAGGTCTTTCACTGCAAGTACTAAAGAAGCTGAAGTAGTCGAAGAGATACTTGGCGCCGTCGGTCTAGAGGGAGTCAAAAACTCACCGGTAGCGTCAATTTCTTTAGGTTTAGGTAGAATGGTTGAATTGGCGAGGGCAGTTGCATTGGAGCCAAAGCTAATCTTGTTGGATGAACCGTCATCGGGTTTAAATACCGAAGAAACTGAAATTTTCGTTGAGATTGTAAAGAGCTTAAGTGATAAATTGAATTTGACGATAGTTATAGTTGAGCATGATCTTACAGTCATAAATTTACTGACAGATACGCTGACAGTTTTGGAATCTGGAAAAGTTTTGGCTACAGGTATCACTGATTCAGTGTTAAACAGTGACATTGTAAGAACGACTTATTTGGGCAGGTAGATGAACAATTTGATCTCTTCAATTGGCAATAAAATTAATTCTGATGCTACTGATGACTGCAGCACCGATCTGTTGCCAGATGCAATCCTAAAATTGTGTAGAGTAAACGCATTTTATGGAAAATATCAGGCTTTGTTTGATTTGTCTCTTAGTGTTGAATCCGGGGAAGTGTTGGCAGTTACCGGATTGAATGGTGCTGGCAAGACTACTCTTACTAGGGTGATATCAGGATTGATACATCCTAGTTCAGGCTGTATTTTTTTTAAAGGTATAAATATCTCCGGATTGAGAATTGAGAAAATTCAGGCAATGGGACTTGAGTTAATACCGGATAGAACTGCAGTGTTTAACAGTATTTCTGTAGTAGAAAATCTTAAAATATTTTTTCGAAATGTACCGAAATCTGAGTCCATTTCAGAACTAATAGAAAAGTCTTTTGAAATGTTTCCCAGACTTAAATTGCGTGCGGAAAATTTGGCAGGTCAACTCAGTGGGGGGGAACAGAGAATGTTAAGCCTTGCTAAGCCGTTGATATTTCCACCTGAATTTTTGATAGTCGACGAGATTTCATTGGGGTTGGCACCGAAAATATTAGCTGAAATATGGGAAAAAATTGACGAAATCAAAAAAAGAGGTACTACTATGTTGATTGTAGAACAGTATATTAAAGATGTAAAACATTTAACTACCAATATCCTAAAGCTGGAAAACGGCAAGCTGGTAGCTTAATAACTAAATCTGGTGCTATTACAAATATTTAACATAGCTGACAATAAGTAATTATTATTGTTTCATTCGTGCAAATAAATATCTCAAATTACATTTGTTTTTGAACAGTTCCAAATGACTTCGAACTTCTATATTGTGAGAAGATATAAATC
>JAJYVQ010000012.1 GCA_021791915.1 Actinomycetes bacterium
TGTAGCAGGTGGACAACAGGTAACAATTGAAGGGTCTGGTTTTTCTGGAGTGTCTCAGGTTATGTTTGGGACAGCATCTGCAACGTTTAGCATTGTCAACGATCAGACTATTGATGCTATCGTACCAGCAAATCCAGTTGGACTTGTAAACGTTACTGTCACCAATGCTGCTGGTACTTCAGATATTACAGTTAATGACGGTTATATCTATACCACAGCTGAACCTTATACTCCGATAGTTCCAGTAAGGATATTAGATACTCGTGTAGGAGCTACCGACCCAACAACGTATGCAGGTGACAGATTGTCTCCTGGTGAAGTGTTTAATTTACCGGTAGTAAATGCGAATTCTGATGGGGTGCCAAGTGATGCTACTTCGGTAGTTTTAAATGTAACTGCGGTAAATTCTTCTGCTTGGGGTTACTTAACTGCTTACCCTACCGGTATTGCTACACCAGTAACTTCTTCGGTTAATTATATGCCAAACGAAACGGCAGTTGCAAATATGGTTCAAGTGCCGATCGGATTAAACGGGTCAATCTCAATAGCAAACTTTTTAGGGAATGTAGATGTTGTTGTAGATGTAGAAGGCTATTATGGACCTTCTACGTCAGGGCAATTTTTTCCGCTAAATCCCACTAGGATAGTGGATACGAGAACTAATGTCACTGGAACTTATCAGGACCAAGGAGACTTTTTAAACCCTGGATCTTGTATAACAGTTAACGTTGGGGGGGTAGGATCAGTACCTACAACTGCGATAGCTGCAATGGTAAATATTACAGCTACTGATACCACAGCAAACGGGGGCTATTTTCAAGCCTATCCAACTGGACAAACTACAACTAGTTCAGTTGTAAATTTCAATGCTAACGAATCGGTTGCAAACAGAGCGATCGTTCAACTGGGGACCTCCGGGTCATTTCAACTTTGCTCATTTGTTTCTGGTGCCAATGCAATAGTAGACTTAAATGGATATTTTGGAGGATCCACTGATACTAATGGAAGTTTATTTGTCCCTATTGCTCCTACACGGATAATGGATACCCGAGCTGCAGATCCGCCGATATATCAGCTTGCCAATTCGACACTTCAGCCTAGCGTTTCACAAAACTTTCAAGTTAACAATTGGAATTCAGATCAAGTACCTACGTCTGCTACCGCTGTAGCTGGCAATTTAACAGTTACAAATACTGTATCTGATGGTGGTTATATATCTTTGTATCCAGACGGTACGGCAGTGCCTACAAGCAGTGATATAAATTGGACTGCAGGGTTAACTGTTGCAAATGCCGCAGTGGTGGCATTACCCTCCGATTATAAGTTGGATATTGAAGCATTTAACTCGGCAACTGATGCTATTTTCGATGTGAGTGGTTACTACGTACCTTAGTTACTTTAGTTATTTCAGTTAAGTTAGTTAAGTTAGCTTCAAGATAAAGCGGAATAAATCCACATGGTTTTCTTGAAAGTAAATACATTATAAGAAATAATGTTTCGCCAATAGAATAAACAGTGAATTAAAGAACTAATCTAAAGTAAGATTTGCAATGGAACAGACAGTTATCTATACCGACGGAGCTTGTTTGAACAATCCAGGTCCGGGAGGTTGGGCATGGGCAGTTAACTTCGACATTTACGGTTGTGGAGGCGAAAATAATACTACCAACCAAAGAATGGAACTTACTGCTTGCTTGAAGGCTTTAGAAGGCTTTAAGGGAGATAAAGTTACAATAATTAGCGATTCGCAATATTTGGTTAAATGCTTCATTGACGGTTGGTGGAAAAATTGGATTAAGAATAGCTGGAAAACTAAAAACAAACAACCTGTTAAAAATCAGGATCTTTGGAAAGGCATCATAGAATTGGTTGATAAATATGGATTTGACAGCGTTTCATTTGAATGGGTAAAGGGGCATTCTGGAGTTGAATTAAATGAATTCGTCGATACCTTAGCCACAAGCGAAGCTAAAAAATTGTTGTAGTGGACGTTTGGAAGTTTAATTTATAATATTTTCTAAATTAACATGTGTTTTAAGTTAAAAAAAATGTGATGTAGATCTAAGAGATCTTATCTTTTGGTTGAAATTTTTCTTTAATTAAAATTTGTATTTTTTACACCAAAAGAATTTATTGTCTTTGCTGTTCAGCCGTGAAAACATTAATTGTAATTTAAAAGGGAATAGTTTACGCTAGAAGATCTGTTCTAATTCTGTGAGATCATTGTTAATTTTATAATTTTTAATACATTTAGACAAAAAAGCTTTTCAGTGTCTTATGTACTACATTGGCCTAACTTAATTACATCAAGATGCTGAGATTAATTAACTAGTAATTGAAGCAATTAGTGAATACTTCAGGTGGCGACTTTTTTGCTTATTTTGTTCTAGCGTAGGATTTTATAAATTTAGGTCTAATTTTAAAATATAGCCATATCTGTAATTATGATCTTATAGATAAAAGTTATTTAAAATTTGAATTAAAGGTTAAATTTGACGTAAGATATAAAGTTATGGAATTAAATAATTGTTCAGCAATAGTAACAGGCGGTGCATCAGGATTAGGTGAGGCTACTGTAAAGAGCCTTATCTCAAAAGGTGTTCACGTCACAATATTTGACTTAAAGCAAGATCAAGCTGAAAAGCTGGCTAACGAACTTGGTGATAAAGCTTCATTTTCAGTGGGCGATGTTACTAAAGAGTCAGATGTTTTAGCCGCCTTAGAAGTGGCAAAGACCAAAGCTCCGTTTCGTATCGCAATTAACTGCGCTGGAATCGGGTGGGCTCAAAGGACCGTAGATAAAGCAGGGAATCCTCACTCGATGGATGCTTTTGAAACGATCATAAGAGTTAATCTTTTAGGTACTTTTAATGTTTTAAGATTAGCTGCAGCAGAGATTGCTAAGGCGGATGTTTTAGAACATAACGAGCGGGGAGTAATAGTAAATACCGCTTCGGTAGCCGCTTTTGATGGTCAGATCGGTCAAATAGCATATTCTGCTTCTAAAGGCGGAATTGTAGGTTTGACTTTACCAGCAGCCAGAGACTTATCTGCTTTAGGAATAAGAGTATTAACGATAGCTCCAGGACTTATGGATACTCCTTTATTGGCCCTTCTTCCAGAGCCTCAAAGAAAGGCTCTAGGTGACGGTGTACTGTTTCCAAAAAGGCTTGGTTTTCCAGCAGAATATGCCGCTTTGGCAACCCATATGTGCGAAAACAGCTACTTAAATGGCGAGACTGTCAGATTAGACGGTGGTCTGAGGATGCCTCCGAAGTAGGTTCATTTTACTCTGTAACTACTTAAAAATTTAATACCGGCTGAGTAATCTATCTGAGAAGTCTATCTGAGAGGCTATCTGGGGAATCCATATAGTACCACATGGTATTAGATCGGTTTCTCAAGTCGGTAAAATTTAATGTTGACCTATGAGGTAATATTTTATTAATGCATAATGAAATAAGCCACTTAGAGTCACTTGAAGCTGAAGCTGTTCATCTAATACGTGAAGTTTTGGCTGAATTGGAAAAACCAGCATTGCTCTTTTCGGGTGGCAAAGACTCAGCAGTTTTGCTAAATTTGGCAATGTTATCAGTAAAGCCAAAAAAACTGTGGATCCCTATCGTTCATATAGACACTGGGCACAACTTTAAAGAAGTTATCGAATTTAGAGACAGCATCGTCGAAAAGAACTCTCTTAACCTCATTGTAGGATCTGTTCAGGAGTCAATCGACCTAGGTACTGCTGTTGAGGATCCCAATAGCAATTCTAGAAATAAACTTCAAACGGTTACGCTACTTGAAACAATAGAGAAATATAAATTTGATGCCTTATTTGGTGGTGCGAGGAGAGATGAAGAAAAAGCAAGAGCTAAAGAAAGATTTCTCTCGCATAGAGACACTTTCGGACAATGGAACCCTCGGTCACAAAGACCTGAGATATGGCACTTATATAACACAAAGCATAATTCAGGTGAGCATTTTAGAGTATTTCCACTTTCTAATTGGACAGAGTTAGACATTTGGAAGTATATTAATTTACGCCATCTCGAACTTCCCAGCATCTATTTTGCCCATAAGCGTGAAGTTGTAAGAAGAAACTTTATGCTCGTTAGCGTAACAGAGCTTACACCGGTACTTGAAAACGAAGAATCATTTATTACTTCGGTTAGATATAGAACAGTTGGCGATATGACTTGTACTGCAGCCGTTGAGTCTCTTGCTGGTTCAATTGATGAGATAATAGTAGAAACTCAGGCTACAAGAATAAGTGAGCGAGGGGCAACGAGGGTTGATGATAAATTTTCAGAAGCTGCCATGGAAGACAGAAAAAAGGAAGGCTATTTTTAGTGTCGATATTTGATGAATTGGCGGTAACTTAGGATGGAGCTTTTAAGATTTGCTACTGCAGGGTCCGTCGATGACGGTAAATCTACGTTGATCGGACGTATGTTATATGACTCTAAGTCCATTTTTGAAGATCAACTCTTGGCTGTTGAAAAAACGAGTACTGAGAGGGGAGATGACTATGTAAATTTAGCCCTTCTGACAGACGGACTAAGAGCAGAAAGGGAACAAGGAATTACAATTGACGTCGCATATAGGTATTTTTCCACACCTAAAAGGTCTTTTATAATTGCAGATACCCCGGGACATATACAACATACCAGGAATATGATCACCGGAGCATCTACTGCAGATCTAATAATTATCTTGGTTGACGCACGAAGTGGAATTTTAGAACAGACTAAAAGACACGCATTATTAGCTTCAATTCTAAGAATCCCTCACTTAGTGTTATGTGTTAATAAGATGGATTTGGTCGATTACTCAAAAACAGAATTTGAATCCATAAAATCTGAATTCGAAGAGTATGCTTCGCGGCTCGACATTAAAGATATCACAGCTATTCCCGTAAGTGCCTTAACAGGAGATAACGTGGTATCAAGATCTTCTAATATGAACTGGTACGACGGCTATCCGCTATTAAGGTATTTAGAAGAAGTGTATATCGGGTCCGATAGGAATTTAATTGACTTAAGATTTCCAGTGCAGCTTGTAATTCGTCCAGTCAGCGATTCTCAAGTGAGAGACTACAGAGGATATGCAGGTCAGTTAGTGAGTGGGATATTAGAGGTTGGAACTGATATTATGGCACTCCCAAGCGGTTTTAAATCAAAAATATCTAAAATAGAAGGTCCCGAAGGTGACTTGGATTCAGCTGTTCCTTATCAAAGCGTAACTATTCGTTTAGAAGATGATATCGATATATCTAGAGGAGACATGCTTTGTCGACCTAATAACAAGCCCAATATTGGCCAAGATATATCAGCTACTGTATGCTGGATGTCAGAAACTAACCTAGCCATAGGCCGCAAATACTTAATAAAGCACACAACGAAAATACTAAGGGCAATACCAACTAAGCTGCATTATCGGCTGAACGTTAACACCTCGCACCGTGATCTTGAGGCTACAACATTAGAGTTAAATGAGATCGGACGAGTGGACTTTAGGCTTTCAAACCCTATTTTCTTTGATGAATATAAAAAAAATAGGGAAACTGGAAGCTTTATTGTCATAGACGAAACAACAAACGCAACGGTAGCAGCTGGACTTATTACAGGTGCTGTTACAGCTAACTAATTTCGGATTCATATAATGGCTTTAGAAGATTTATTCCCTCACACTTCATTAGTTGGTTTAGAGGAACGACGAAAAGCTACAAAGCAGATCGGCCTTACTTTATGGATTACAGGGTTATCTGGATCTGGCAAAACTACCCTAGCTGTTAATTTAGAAAAACAATTAGTAGCAGATGGAATTCCGGCTTATGTTTTAGACGGAGATACGATAAGGAGCAATTTCACAAAGGATTTAGGTTTTAGCGACGCAGATCGTAAAGAGAATATCAGAATAGCTGGAGAACTTGCAATGTTGCTCAATGAAAATGGTGTAATTGCTATAGTATCTCTAGTATCCCCTTTTCGACAAGACAGAACTAGGGTATTGCAAAATCATGAGGGTAAAGGCTTATACTTTAAAGAAATATATGTGAGCACTCCCATAGAAATATGTGAATCAAGAGACACAAAAGGGCTCTATGCTAAAGCAAGACAAAATCGGCTAGAAAATTTTACTGGTATTACTTCTGTCTACGAACCCCCATTGTCTCCCTATAGAAGCTATAACCTCACATTACCTGAAAACTTACACATTGCGACAGCAGATATCTATTCTGAAGTTAAAAACCTGAGGATGAAACATGAACTATGAAGATTTTAAACATTTGGAGTTCGAACGACTTGACGAGTCGATCGTCATAATTCACATAAGTAGACCCGATGTATTAAATGCTACCAATGCTGTTTTACATAGGGAACTTAAAGAAGTGTGGTTGACTGTGGGGTCTGATCCGACTGCTAAGGTAGCTCTAATTACAGGAAGAGGAAAAGCTTTCAGTGCAGGTGGTGACTTTGAATTGCTCGATTCTATAGCTAATAGCTACGATACCGTTTTAAAAGTTATGGATGAAGCTAGACAGATTGTAGAAAATATGATCAACTTGGACAAACCTATAGTTTCGGCCATAAACGGAGTGGCGGTCGGCGCTGGACTTGCGGTTGCACTTAGTGCAGATATTTCAATCGTGGGAGAAAATGTCACGTTAATTGATGGACATTTAAAGTTCGGAGTCACAGCAGGAGATCACGCATGTTTAATTTGGCCTATGTATATTTCAATTTCCAAAGCGAAATACTATTTGCTTACTGGAGATAAACTTAATGGAATTGAAGCTGAAAGAATAGGTTTGGTAAGCAAGTGCGTAAAAGATGGAAGTGTATTTGACGAAGCAATAACAATTGCCCAAAAATTAAATAAAGGAAACGAATCGGCCATTAAGTTTACCAAGCGATCGTTAAACCACTATTTTAGGACAAACTGGCCAATATTCGAATCATCTTTGGCTCTCGAAATGCTAAATTTCCTAAGCGACGACACCAGAAAATCGATATCTGAATTTAAGGCAAAGTAACAAACACTCTTTTCGATACCCTTTACAGATTAATTCCATTGATAGAATAATACCAATGATAAATTAAGTATAATTTATGGTTTTCTGAGAACTGTTGTGGGTAGCCTAGTGCGGGTAAGAATGCTTAAAAAATGAGTTTGTTTAGAATTTACATAGTCCTAACCGAAAGGAACTAGAGTGATATTCTATTTAGCTTGAAATTTTAGTGTTTTCTGCGTCGAAGGTATCTGAAAATACAAGTGAGTCGTCATTAATTGCATTTGGCAGTTTGGTTAGAATGAAATCTTTTAGATAGCTTTGATACACTTTCCACGGATAGTTACTTCCTTGTTGCGGAAAAGTAGCTAGTGATCTCAAAATATATCCAGAACTTAAACCCATTAAAGGCTCCTGAAATACATTTCCATTCCTAGTTGACGGATATACGACCCACTTATTCAAATTGTGCATCTTATTTAGCATCCTAGCAGTAAAGTCGCATATAAGTTCCGCCTTTAGTGTCCAAGAAGCGTTGGTATAACCTATCGACCAAGCTAGATTAGGTACTGAATCCAACATCATCCCCCTGTATGTTATATGGTCCCTAAAGATCAAGGGTTCTGCATCTACTGTAACCTTAACGTTTCCCAAAAATACTAGATCCAACCCCGTAGCAGTAATAACGATGTCTGCTTTCAGTTCATTTCCGCTCGAAAGCATAATACCGTCTTCGGTAAAATACTCTATTTGATCGGTTACAACGTCTGCTTTTTTGTGTCTAATTGCTTTAAATAGGTCTCCATCGGGTACTACGCAAAGTCTTTGATCCCACGGATTGTATTTTGGTGTGAAGTGTTTATCGACGTCAAAATTTTTCGGAAGTTGCGCTTTGACCTGCCATTTAATAATCGACGCCATCTGTTTGGGAAATATCTTCGAAAGTCGATATGATGCCTGAGAGGTAAGAGCTTTCAACCAACGTACAATCGGACCAGATATTTTGTCAGGTAGGATTCGATCTATGAAATTTGCAATTGGATCTTCTTTGGGCAATGTAACAATGTAAGTAGGTGATCTTTGAAGCATTGTTACTTTGTTTGCTTTTTTAGCCAAAGAGGGAATTAATGTAACAGCAGTTGCACCTGATCCGATAATGACAATATCTTTATCGTCGTAGTTTAAATCCTCTGGCCAAAACTGTGGATGAATTATCGTATTTTTAAAGTTCTCTATATTTTTAAATTCTGTCAAATATCCGTGGTCATAGTTATAGTACCCAGAACAAAAAAATAAAAACTTACAAGTAATCTCAAACGTTCTAGCACTGCTAGAACTATCGCCTGTTGGATCTACATCATTTTGAACCAATACGGTCCAATAATTATCTTGAGAGCTCCAGTTTGCCTCGATAACTTTATGGTTAAAGCTGATATAATCGTCAATCTTATACTTAGAAGCTGTCGATTTCAAATAGTTTAAAATATTTGGACCGTCAGCAATCGACTGTTTGGACTTCCACGGATTGAATGAAAACCCCAACGTATACATGTCCGAATCTGATCTTATACCGGGATATTGAAAAAGATCCCACGTACCTCCGAGAGAACTTCTAGATTCATATATCTTAAAGTTGGCCCACGGTGTCTTAGTTTTTAAATAATAACCTGCGGCGATGCCAGAAAGTCCTGCTCCAACGACGATGACATCTAACTGTGGTGAAGTTGGTTTCATATGTTTATAATATTTTTATTCGTCTTAATTAAATCGTAATAGTAATTTTAATTATTTTTAATTATCAATTAAAAATAATATGTATTTTAAGCTTATCTCAATTTGAACTGAATTAAACCGAATATAGCTCAGTTCTAAACTTAAATTTTGGATTTCTTATTGTCTTGCAAGATAAAGTTCAAGTTTGTATTCTAGCTATAATTTGCTACAAATAGTAAATTATAAGACAAAGTGACAACTCTGCTTCAATATCGGTGGTAGAAAACGGCTTGTTAAATTTTGTCAATTTAAGTTCCTCAAGACCGAATCATAGAGGTTTATCTGAGAAACCAGCTCGGTACATTGAATTGACTTAATGAATCAAGTAAATTTGTAGCCGACAATAATAGTCAGTTTACATAAAATTAAATCCTTAAAAGTTGTTAACATTTTAGAAATATGGTACAGCTGCTGTAGCAACTCATTGGTTCTAATCACTAGAGTAAAGTCGATACCGACAGTACATGGTTAATAAAATTAGACTAACAATATTTAAGTTTCTATTGCGACAAACAGCTTCCTAAGGGTGCAAATGGCTTTTGTTTCACCGTCCGTAAATACTTGGGTTGTATCCAAACCTTTTAATACGATATTGCAAAATATTAGTGTAATTGCTTGTCCATCTGTAGAAGAATGTTTTGCCTTAAGTACTACTAGTAGTAACTTTGCTGGAATCATCGAAGGTTATCATCTCAAGTAAAAGTATAACGAAGTTCTTTCGATCGCACTTATTGCAGTTGTTTGGCAAGCGAAGTTATAGCCTATATTTGGTTCATGAACCAATAGTAGTATTTTTCGCTTACGGATTTAATTTAACTTCCAAAACTAGTATTTTATTTCTAATTTCTTTACCGATTTAAATAATTGCATCAGATTTGTTTTGGAGATTTATAGAAAGACCAACTGTTAACTTATCTCGCAATCTAGTTAGTTCAATATCAAGCCTATTCGGCTCCAAGTATTCTGAAGCTAAATTTGAGTTACTGTAACTCAATTTTAATTGATTCCATAGTTGGCTCTTATCTATGTTATGTAAAGATACAACAAAGTTGTGCTAGTTTGAGACGGCTTCTTCCAAGTCTTTAAGTAGTTGTTCTATTAATGGTTCATCTTGTATTTTACTACCTACATTATCTGTTACATAAAAAACATCGATAGCTTCTATCCCAATTGTCGAAACAATTGCAGACCTTATATTTAATGAATGTTTAGTTAAAATACTGGCTATCTTATACAAAAGTCCAATACGATCAGTCGAGCGCAACTCAATTACTGTGGAAGTTAAAGAAGCTGTATTTTCGATAAGTATTTTAGGTTCAATTTGAAAAGCAGAAAGCCTTTGTTTTGGCACTTTTGCGACTGATTCTTTGTTCTTAATTTCAGTAGTTAAGTCGAGTTCGTCGTTTAATACACTGATGATCTGATTTTGTATTTTGACAGCATCGACTTGTCTTTCGTAGATCGGCTGAATCCTAAAAATATCTATAACTTTATTGTGAGTGCCATTCACAGCATTTGCTTTTATTATCTCCAAACTATTCAAAGATATAACTCCACATATAACGGCAAACAGTCCCTGTCGATCGTTGGCAATTACGGTTAGCTCGTTATTTTCGTAGAGTACTTCGACTTCTTGTTGGTTTTCCATGTGTGATTTGAATTTCTCTAACACATTTTTGTTATCCGGAATCACATAAGTTTTTCCGGACATATGGCTTTTTGCTTTAAGAGCTAACTCATTTATCAACTGTTGTTTCCAGGTACCCCAAGCCGCGGGACCAGTTGCCAAAGAGTCGGCTTCAGTCAAACTAACCATCAGGTCTAGTAATTCTTCTGAATTTAACTTGTCTACAACTGTTTGAACAGTGACGGGGTCTTCAATATCTCGTCGTGTCGCTAGATCTGCAAGAAGTAGATGATACTCTATCATTTGTTTTAATATTCCGATATCTGACGCTGTAAATCCCATATCTCTTCCGATTTCGTCGATCAGCTCCATTCCTTTTAAGGTATGATCTCCTTCAAATCCCTTACCGATATCGTGAAATAAACATCCGTAAATAAGAAGATCTGGTCTTGTTACCTGTCGTATTAATTTACTTGCGTTAATAGCAGTTTGAATTAGGTGACGACTGACTGTATAGGTATGATATGCGTTTCTTTGGGGCTTATTTCGCACTGATGCCCAGTAGGGCAAGATCTTAGATAAAATCCCGTAATACTCTAAATTTAATATTGAGTCTAAAGCATCGTCTCCAAAAGAAAAGAGCTTCAATAACTCCTCAACTATGTCCTGTTTTAATGGATAGTCGACTTTAAAACTAGCTGCAATGGTACGATAAAGATCTGGTTCAATTCGCAATTTATTAACGGTTGCGGCAACTGCAAGTTTGAGGGGAATAACAGAATTTGTAAAGTCAAATTCTTTTTTTATGTCTATAAATCCATTTTCAATGGTTATATTTTCATCGATAGACGTTAAGTCTATGTTCGACAGTCTCATTGCAGCTTTTGGATTTAAGGTATTTATTATCGAGTATTGCAAGTTGTTTAAGTAAATCGAAATTGCCTCACTTGCCGAAGATATTTCTCGCATTAAATCGTCAGTTTTAGAATATCCTAATGCCTTTGCGACTTTGTCTTGCTCCTGTAGTGCAAATTTATCGCTGTATCGTGTAAGATTGCGGTGTAACTCAACTCTTGTATTTAGCAAAATCGACTTAGCTTTGGTTAAACGGACGTCTTCGGTTTTAATTCGATTGGTAGCTAGATTATAGCTATCAATTACAGATAAATCACGAAGCCCACCGTGTGATTCCTTTAAATCTGGTTCAAGTAGATATGCTAGATCACCAAATTTGAACTCCCTTTCATTTGTTAATTTTATTAGTTCGGGAACAAATGTATCTACCATTTTTTTCCAATTTTCTACGGCAAGATCTTTGGCTCTATGTGCGTATTCAACTTTGCCTACGACAAATCGAGCATCCATCAGTCCTAAAATTACCTTTAGGTCTGACTGCATGGCTTTGATTGTCTCCTTGGGGGTTCGAACAGAGTGATCTACTTTAATTCCCAAGTCCCACAGTGGGTACAGTAGTTTGTCGACGACTTTACTTATGTTCTTTTTTTTGTCATAAATTATCGTGATGTCTATATCTGAAAACGGGCAAAGTTCTTGTCTGCCGTAGGAGCCGACTGCGACGACTGTAAGATTATCGCTTTCATTATCGTCCAATTCGAAGAACAAAAGTTGAATCTCTTTGTCGAGCAACTCAGTCCATGCTCTACAGAAATCAATTCCCTTCAATTCGGAATTTTGAATTATGATTTTACGCTTATCTTTAAAAGTTAACGATTGGAATTCTGTCATGTTAGTTATATTAAATCCTTGAATCGTTATTGTTTTGACAACTTATAGTGTCGGTTATAGGTAATACTAAATCCGTCATTGCTAGCAAAAAGTATCAAGTTATTCGAAGTGATTTAACTCTTTATATATCTTAAATCTAAATAGCTCTAATAAAGTTTCATTTTCTTAAGCTTATATAACAGTTTGATACGAATTACAAACTGTAGGCAGTCAATTTACTGTAAGGAATTGCAAAATTGCAATTTAAACGCTGAAAATTAATGTAATCAACTTATAATTCCTTCGGAACCTAATTGTCAAAACTGTCTTAGAATTTGAACTATTTTGGATTAAAGTAAAAATTGCTTTATTTGAAATTAAATGTTGTCTATGTTATGTCAAGTTATTCATTTAGAGCTAAACTGTTTAAGTTCTTAGGAAGAAAGGGTAATCGTGAGATTTGGATATAAGAGTGCAATTAAAATATTTATTGCTACAGTAGCTTTATTGAGCTTAGGTATTTCTTTTCAGCTTTTGTACTTTACTAAAAGTGCACAAGCTACCCAAATGACAGTTAATGTAGGTGGGAACCCAAGATTTTTAGATGTTGATCCGGTCACCAATATGATATATGTACCAAATTCATCATCAAATACTGTATCTGTTATAAACGGGGCGACGAATTTAGTAGTTGCGACGATTTCAGGATTTAGTACTCCAGCGGCTTTAGCTGTCGATTCCAATACAAATATGATTTACGTGACAAACGATGGTGGTGCAGGTACAATATCGGTAATTAATGGAAACAATAACTCGATTGTTGCAACCATTACCGGTGTAGGTGCTGATCCGCAAGGTGTGGCGGTTAATCAAGCTACTGATACAATCTACGCCGTAAGTTATATAGGGGGTTCGATGGCAGTAATTGACGGATCTACAAATTCAGTTACAAACACTATTTCAGTGGGATCATCACCATATGACGTTGCCGTGGACTCGACTACTGATACTCTATACGTGACTAATAGTGCTTCAGATAGCGTCTCTGTAATAAATGGTTCTACAAATTCAGTTACTTCAACGATAAAAGTTGGTTCAGGTCCCTATGGAGATGCGATGAATGTTCAAACAGATACCCTCTACGTAGCAGATGAACTCTCCAATTCAGTCTCAGTGATAAACGGTGCAACAGATGTGGTGACAGCAACGGTACCTGTCCAAACAGACCCCACTGGTGTTGCAGTGCAGGCAATTAATCAATCTAGTAGTACGGTTTACGTGACCGACTATAATTCTGGTTTAGTTTCAGAGATAAACGGGTCTAATAATTCGATACTCTCAACCATAACTGTAGGAACAGGACCCGTAGCAGATGTCTTTGACTCCGCTAATAACAACCTATACGTTTCAAATCAATCTGATGGTACTGTATCAGTGTTAAACAGTGCAGGAAGTTCAAGTGCACCAGTTGCACAAAATATGACAATAACAGCAAATACATCCTCTGGGGGGACAGGAACCGTACCTACTCCTCAAGGAACGGGACCATTTACATACCAAATTACAGGTCAGCCACCGACAGGGCAGGGAAGTTGTAGTATGAGCCAAACGGGAGTTGTAACTTATACTCCAGATCAGAGCTCAGGGTTTACGGGGAGCACTTCTTGCACTTATACAGTTACGAATTCATCATCGGTGAGTTCTGCTCCCGCTGAGATAAATATCACAGTAACTAATAGTTCCGTTTCCAATACTTCCGTGCCTAATGCACTTCAATCTCAAACTGGAGAGCCTTTTTTCGGTGAATATTTGTTGGCTGCTTTATTTATGTGTTTGGCTACTTTTTTAGTTATGGTCAATATAAAAAATGCTAGATACAACCACAGATTAAGAAAATCTAAATAGTAATTAAGTTAAAAAGTTTATTTTTACTTGTATAAACTACTTCATAAGTATGAAGAAATTGATCGACCTAAGCGTATAATTGGTGAACTAACTAATATTTGATAGATTGTTCGCTTAGAATTTAATATTTAAATGACAAATATTTTAGTTAAAGCTGACAACTTGATTAAAAAATACGGATCGTTAACGGCCGTAAATAACATTAGCTTTGAAATTGTATCGGGATCTTTGCTTGCGATGTTAGGACCAAACGGAGCTGGCAAAACAACCACCATTGAAATGTTGGAAGGCTGTCTAAAACCTGATGGAGGTAAGGTCGCTATTTTAGACTTCGACCCATTCAACGCAAATAGACAGCAAATTCAACAGATTGGCGCAGTCTTGCAGGAAAGTCAAGACGAACCTTTTATTAAAGTTAAAGAGTTACTTTTGCAGAGAGCCCGCTACTATGAAAATCCAATGAGAATAGATGAGCTTTTGGATTTGATGGAACTGACCGATAAGTCGAATTCGTTGATTAAAAATTTGTCAGGTGGACAACGACGCAAGCTTGAAGTTGCGCTTGCAATTTTAGGCAATCCAAGAGTTATCTTTCTGGATGAACCAACTGTTGGGTTCGATCCTGCCGCTCGTCGATCATTTTGGGATACGATCAGATCGTTAAAAAATGACAATAGAGCTATTGTACTTACTACTCACTACATGGATGAAGCAGAATATTTGGCAGATGATATTATAGTGCTGTCAAAAGGTCAAATAGTGGCTTCGGGTTCACCTGAAGCTTTAAAACAAAAATTTACTAATTCAGTTCAAATTTCGTTTTCGAAACAAAATATTATCGATGTTAGTGCCTTGAACTATAAATTTGAAATTATTGATCAGCGGTATAGTATAAATACCAACTATCCGACAAAGGTTTTAAATGAATTGACCCAACTTGCAGTTAACTCTGGCGTAGAGATTATAGGTCTCGAAGTTAAAAGACCTTCATTAGAGGACGTATTTTTAGAATTATCTGACTGAATAGATAAGCAAAATTTGTAAGTTTAAATACGACAAACTGCAACTGCTCCATTTATAATCTAAAATAATCGACACATAAATTAGTTGTAAGACTTTCTGTATAAGTTTATATTTAAATAGTATTAGTTTTCTAAAGTTGTGATAAAATTAATAACTAGAGCAGAGTTTATAATGAAATCATTGGAAAATTCACAATCTACAAAGAAGTCACCAAAATGGCATCATTTTTTGTTATTGGCAGTTGTGGGAGTCGTGTTATTGTGGTTGGCCTTTTTTGTGGTGTCTACAGTAGTTTCAGTTATATCATTGATAATTAAGATTGCAGTTATCGCAGCAATATTGTTTGTGGTCTTCAAAGTTATTTTTTAAGGTTTTAGGTCATACGATCTTGACTAATCAGATGTTATTATCTGAAATAAAGTTCAAAGTAGGATTGTATTTATCGTTTTTATTTTGATAGTGAAAACTGGGACAATTTCACTACATCCTAGATTATTATCGAGCTCTGCATAATGAACTGGTGGCGGATTTTAGACTATAAGTATTGACCCTTATCGTATCTTCCGTACTGGACGCTATGGTCATTTAACAAGGTTTTTCTGTTTAAATAATTCTATTTAAATAAGTCTTCGTTTGTAATTCCGTGTAAATGCGTAGCCTATTCTTTATTAGAATAGATTATTCAGTGTCATTTGTAAAGGGTGATCTCTAGACTGGCGGCGTGGTCGAGTGGTTTAGGCAGGGGCCTGCAAAGCCTCGTACGGCGGTTCGATTCCGCCCGCCGCCTCCAAATAATATATCCTGTTATTGTCAGAGCCAAACCCTATTAACAGACTCCCCTGTATCATAGGATCAACTTGGATGATACTAGATTTTGAATACGTTTATAGAATATTAAACAGTTTCCAAATTCGTTTACTAACTGGCGTCATTAAGTTCAATTCTTCGTAGAGATTTCGAACTTTGTTTAAAGAATTTCTAGTCTCAACGTGATGAAGTTCGTTATCTTTGTAAGCTTCTTTTAGAACATCTTGGGGAATGTTAAATTCTTTGACTACCTGACGTGGAGCTTGTAGCATCATCTGGGCCATGGTACCTAGAATTATAGGAACTGCAATCGAAAGAGTTGTTTTACGTACAAATCCCAATTTTGGAACATTTAGTTTCAGATAGTGTCTAGCAAATGATAGGTGTCGTGCCTCTTCTGTTACATGAATCTTCATAATTCTTTGCAATAGGGGATGAATCTCTTTTTCCATCCTTAACGCTTTTCGCTGTACATAGTCAATTGGATCTTCGCCCCCTAAAACAAAAAAGAAGAATAGTGCTGGAAAGTATGCACCGAGTTTAACTATGATGCTTGTTCCAAAAAGGTCGAGTTTAGTTAACCCCGGAATATCCAATTTAGTTCTATTGACGAATTCTTGAAACATCAATGAGTGTTGAGCTTCTTCGATAACTTCGTGATATGCGTAGCGAAACTCTGGTGAATTGTTAGGAAGTCTAAAGGCATATTCCAATAGACCACGTTTTAAGATGGACTCGAACTGGAGTCCGAATTTCATTCTTATCGCAACAGAATAAAGACCTAATTTGTCTTTAGCAAGATCATCTAAACCTTGATACCATTGAGTCGATCCGATCGGATCTAATTGACCGTCAGTCAAAGTCCAGTGCCCCTTCCCGAGTTCAATTTGCATTTCTTCTGCATCCCAGTCAACATCTTCATAAGCATTGAAATGCTTATCTACGGACTGTTTTGAAAGCCTTGATATCAAAGAAAAGTACTTTGAATCTGAGTCATTAGTTTCCTGAATTTCCTCGTCTAATTCTATTGAAGTGTTTGTCATTGTTCCTCCTGTTTTAATTTTTGTTTACTTGTAATTATTGTCAATAACTTATTTGTTAGAAATGTCTACTCCGCTATTAATTGCAATTCCTTCGAACCCCGACCATAGCAGGTTTACTAAATAGTCGACCATACGCTGTCGGCTCAAAATTTTATGTTCGATCCACCATTCTGTAGCTTGTCCAACCATTCCCACTATCGCATTGCCCCACAGTTCGGCTGGTCCAGTATCCATGTTGTAAGCATGCAATAATTCATCTAAGGTAACTGACACTTTTTTTGCCACAATTGTTACAAATGTATTGCTTAAGGTTGATTTCGACTTGTTTTGCTTTAAAAAAAAGTACAAGTTTTGGTTCTCTTCCAAAAAACAAACATACGAGTAAATAGCTGAAGTAAGAAGCTCTCTTGGATCACTTAAAAGATTATTTTGGTGGGAGGAAAGCGCCTCGCTTATTTCTCGATTAATCGATTCTTCACAGAAGCTCCCGATTTCAGATATTAAGCCATCTTTATCCTTAAAAACCTTATAAATTATTGGCTTTGACACGCCTGCTTTAGCCGCAATATTTTCCATCGAACAATTTGGGCCAGATTCCTTGATTGCCTCCAATGCTGCAGTGAGATATCTAAAGTGTTTTTCCGTCAAGGTGAGAGATCTATTTCTTATTGGAAGATTGGATAGTTTTGTTTTAACCTCGGTTACAATATCAGTTACGTCTTCTACCTTTGTCTTTACGTTATCAACTACTGGAAGAACTACCTTATCTAAGGAGCTTTTAACTTTTTTAGATTTTGTTTTTTTGATCGAAAGATTTGGTTGGATCCCTGTAATATCTGCCAGATCAAGCTCATTAAGTGAATTTTTACTCATGTAACATATTGTAACAGTTACCAGGAGTAATAGCAACAATTTTGTATATAAAAGCACGGAAAGTAATATTGAGCTAATTCTAGAATGTTCGCCCGAAGGCAATATTTAAGACTAAAATTGGTTTTTAAGTCTTTGCAACCAATTATTTTATTTTTTGAAGTCAAGCAATTTACTAAAAGATTTCGCTATATATTAAAATAATTAGGTTGAGCATCAGAGAGATGAGGGCCGTTGGCGCAGTCCGGTTAGCGCACTTGCATGACACGCAAGGGGTCACAGGTTCAAATCCTGTACGGCCCACTGTAAAGATTTATTAGATTATTTAAAAGCTTAATTCACTAAAAGAAACTTTGCTAGAGTTACTAAAAGCGTTCATTTTGCCCTTTTGATAACTCCTATTTTTGCCGTGACATTAATCTTTTGTTTATTAGCTTAATTTTAGAGGTTTCCGATGATTGAGCTTTTAGCAACGAATCCTACTATTTAATCTCGATTTGATGCCCTCAAGTCTAATTCTTCATGTTTCATGATTTTTTATACCGAAAGAAAAGGCCGTCTGGAATTTCCGAGTGTTATTTCCAGTATTTGACTGGATTTCCTGATGCCCTAAGTACATTGTACGCAAGATATAGTGCATTAACAGGAGTAGTAAGTTCAACTTCGATTCCTTTTAAAGATTCAGCCTACGTAAACAAAATAAACAGTTGTGAATAATGATGAAAAAGAAACAGAAACAAGTAAGCGCTTTACATGCCGAATGGACAGTAAATGGAAGTTTAGAAAGCGTATTTGACTCAGTCCTGTCCGCAATAAAACAATGTGGAGACGTAATTTTATATCAAAATGATTCAACTATTTTAGTAAAATCAGGAAAGGCTTTGCTTTCTAGGTTATATTCCCCATGGATACTAAAATATTTTCCTATAACTTATAAATTGACCTTAAATGCGACCGACTTAAATGTGACATTGGTCCAATTGACTTCAACACATATTAAATCTCCTATAACTATTGAGGGTTCCTTAATCCAGCAAGAAGGAATATTTAGTGGTGAGACTGATATAAAGATAATAATCAGGTTTAGGTTTCAAGATCTTCTCATTAGACTTGGAGCACCCCCATTTTTTACTTTTGAACGATTAATTCTAGACCGTCAATATTTTGATTCACCAAAATAACAAATGCAACGAATGGAAATTATTCACCAAATTCAGATCAAATTATATATTCAGGAAATAATCCTGTGAACAGTTGGGATGCAAGTGGGGATTATACTGTGGGTGTTTGTGGAGAGGTAATGGTTCAGCTTGAAGTTTTTTTACTTGGTGGTGGTTAGGAGGGAAATGCTTGTGGGTTGGAGGAAGTAATAGGTTGGCGGGGCGGAATTACTGCTATGGCATTGTCGGAAACTAATGGTGAGTCTACATTTGGTTTAGGGCTAGGTGCTTCCGTGCAGGTAGGTTTTCAAGTTTCAACTGCTGCTAATCCACACGATCTTGTAGTTCCATTTACTCAATTGTCGGCTACTATAGCCGTAGGAGAAGGTATAAGCGGTGATGTATTTTGGGGACAAGATAATGCTGGACAGCTAGTTATTTGTGCCAATATTAATTGGGTCCTAGCTGGTGCTGCAACTTCAGTATCACAATGGTTTACTTACACTTGGGTACTGGATAAGCAACTTGGCTACGTTCCATCCTTTTTGGCTGAGGCTATTTTTAAGGGTATCTACTGGCCATCATACACTCAACAAACAAAAGCAATCAATGTCGCTAATCAAATGTATCAACTAAATATGTTAATAAGCGGATTGGGTGTGACACTTTAATTTGAAGATTTTACCAAAAGTTCAACATGAATTTAACTTCTAATCAGGTTCTACCTCCAACAAGAATTGAAGCAAAGATTTTAGTTCTTTCAATAGTAATGTCCTTAGTGGGATTCATAGCTTATACAATTACGGATAACTTGACAGCTCATCCCTTTACTAAGTTTCAGCCGATTCCTGATGTGGTAATCTTTATTCTTTGGGTGACATTCGCAGAAACGTTTTTTGTAACAGCTTTACGTATTAGTTTACGCGGACAAGGTCTCGTTTGGCGAATGTGGTCGTTTAAACATTCAAGTATGCAGTTAAAAAATATGTTTAGGCACTCAACAATTACATGGTGGCGGGTGGCATCTCCGGCTTACCTTAAATTGTCGGTTAATACGATTGGCTGGAATTATCATTTAGTGAGTATAATCCTTCGAATATTGATAGTTTGTGCTCTTTTTGCTCTAACTTTCGATTTAGTAAATATGGCTCTCTATATCATTAGAGGGGTATACTTGAAGATTTAATCGTGCAGTTAAATCCATCGGCTCTTCTGGGATTTCTGCGAGCAAATTTATATATCAGATAATTATGTCGGATATTTATCTAAATGAAGCCCAAAGCTTAAATATATGTAAAGAAAGTTTGAACACACTACTAACAGGCGAGGGGCTACGATAGAAGCCCTGAGCCTGTAAGGTGATGATTTTAATAACAAAAATAAGCCCTGTTATAATTTCAGTTAGTAAGCTTTAGTGTACTCAAATGGTGATGCTAACTGAAAATCCCCTTAACCCTACTAAATAGGTTGATTTAGAATACGTTAAATGTATCAAAGCCCTCTGTGCTTTAAACTATTAACATGATGATTATAAAGAGTCTGACTTTAAAAAACCGAGACTACGAAGAAGATCGTAACGTTAACTATTTAAATTGGTCGGATATAAAAGCTAATCGGTCGCTTTGACGGTCATAGTTTTATGTGTCTAAATCTTACGATAGATGACCGACAACATTAGAAAGATGTCAATCGGTCGGGTAATTACCCAAATTCATATAAGAGAGGATAAAAAACAAGAAATTCATGTGATTCACTCATTTACCTGATACTCATATCTGTGAGTCCAACAAGGCTAAAATTCAGTTACTACATGCGGGACGATCGATTAGGATTGTATGGTATATGAAAGTCAATGACAAAGTGTCAGAAAGATCAGAAAGAATAAGTTTATGGATCCCAAAGCAATAATTCCACATCGAGAACCATTTCTATATCTGACCGAGGTTACAGAAATCGTAAATTTAACAAGCGGGAAGGGTTATTTAGAACTTACAGGAGAAGAATGGTTTTTTAAGGGTCATTTTCCTTCAAGACCTACTATGCCTGGGGTACTAATGATAGAAGCTTTAGCACAGTTGGGAGCTTATGTTGTATTGTCAAATGAAAAATTTAAAGGCAAACTACCCTTATTCGGCGGCATCGATAAGGCAAGATTTAGACAACAAGTTCTACCAAAAGACACGCTCTGGCTGGAGGTTTCTTTAAATAAAATGGGTTCCAAAGGAGGTACTGGCACTGGAGTTGCTAAGGTTAATGGCAAGGTTGCGTGTGAAACAACAATGCTTTTTGTTCTGGTTAATACATAGTATTGTATTCAACAAATTTTAAATTAACTAATATGAAGATTGCGACCTGGAATGTCAACTCTCTTAATGCTCGTATTGATAATGTTACGAACTGGTTATCAAAGGAAGCTGTTGATATTCTCTGTCTGCAAGAAACTAAACTAAACGACGAAATCTTTGAGAATTATAGAAAGATATTTCGAGATTCGGGTTATCATGCTTATCATAATGGAACGGGTCAGTATAACGGAGTTGCAGTCCTTTCAAAAGAGGAACCCCAAGTCGTATGTATGGGATTCAAACAAGGGGAGCCCAATTTGGGTGTGGACTATCCAGAATGTAGGCTATTGTCGCTTGAGTTTAACAACTTAATCGTCTATAGCATTTACGTACCAAACGGGAGAGACTTACACAGCGTCCATATGGATTTTAAAATTAAGTGGTTTAATTTGCTCGATTTGCAACTACAAAGAGAAATAGCTGAAAATCCCAATAAGCTAATCGTACTATGCGGAGATTTTAATGTGGCGTTAACTGATGACGATGTAAAAAATATTGCAGAGATGGAGGGATCTACTCATGTTTCCGCTAAAGAGCGAGATGCTATGAGTAGATTAATTGGACTGGGATTTCTCGATATTGGTAATGAGTATCAAAAAGATAAAAAGATAGAGCAGAAATTTAGATTTACGTGGTGGGATTATCGACAGTTAGCTTTTCAAAAAAACAATGGGATGAGAATTGATTATCTACTACTGAGACATCGAGCTTTAGCAGACAAAACAATTGCCTTTGAGGACGTTGTCCTTGATTATCATACAGATCGGGATGAACGAAAAAAACCAAGACCATCAGATCATATCCCAATAGTTGCAACGATTGATACTGATCAACTAATACTTTCGTAGGATATTACGTGTTTATCAACATAAATGTATTTTAACCATTAAATCGCCCTCAAGTAAATAAAATTCGTTCGCTTAAATATAGGTCTTACTTCGACTGTCTTAATTTTAAGACACATACACTAAACTAATTAGGGTAGACAAGGCTGATTGTAAAAAACAAGGCTAATTGTGGAACATAAACGAGAAAAGGAAAGATTTTGGACTCAGAAATAAGAGATATTGATAAATTTTCTAGCGGAGCATTTGGTCCAAACGCTTGGTTAATAGATGAAATGTACCAATCTTATTTAACAGACCCAAATTCCGTAAGTGAGAATTGGCAGGAATTTTTTAAAGATTACAAGTTTATACCTGGTACGCCTAGTTCGGCACGAACAAAAGTTACAAGTGAAACGCAGGCTCAAACCTCTGTAGTTCCCATTGAGATCGATAAAGATGTAGTTGCACTTAAAGGACCATTGTCTCTAATCGCGACGAATATGGAGCAGAGTTTGACGGTTCCTACGGCTACTTCTGTCAGAGCAATGTTTGCAAAGCTCTTAATTGAAAACAGGGCATTATTAAACGAATATACCAGTTATTTTTATGGCATAAAGATATCGTATTCTCATATAATCTCTTATGCGATTGTCAAATCCCTAAAAAGATATCCTTCGATGACCAACGTTTTTGTTTCGAAATTTGACGGTAAGCAAAATGGAGTTAAGAGAGTTAGTGACTTTGGAATAGGGATTGCTGTCGATTCTA
Source organism: Actinomycetes bacterium (assembly GCA_021791915.1). Taxonomy (GTDB): domain Bacteria; phylum Actinomycetota; class Acidimicrobiia; order Acidimicrobiales; family JABEUL01; genus JAJZNL01. The sequence goes on from JAJYVQ010000012.1 coordinate 22,886, forward strand.
AAAGAAAAGACGGTAGCCGAATACTCTATGTTCCTTGTATTAAGAATGCAGGAGCTTTGGAATTTAACGAATTTGTGGGCGCATATGAAGAATTAATTCGAAAAGCAAAATCCAATAAACTTACAGCTGACGACTTTAGTGGTGTAACGGTATCTATTACCAATTTAGCCACAATAGGCACTGAACATTCAATTCCTAGATTAATGGTTAATCAAAGTGCAATTATTGGAGTTGGCTCGATTAAATATGATCCAACTTACCAAGGCTCTGATACACAACTACTTGCAGAACTTAAGATATCGCCACAAGTAACTTTAACCAGTACTTACGATCATAGGGTAATTCAAGGTGCCGAATCCGGTGAATTTTTGAATTATGTTGATGCTCTCCTTAAGGGAGAATACGAGTTTTATGATGAATTATTCAACTCGTTTGGAGTATTACATAAGCCTTATACAATGCCAAGAAGCCAAGAATCTTTTCAGACTCAAGAGTTTGATGATGATAGGCGAACCAATTTGCAGGCAAATATGATTTCATTAGTTAATTCATATAGAAAATATGGTCATTTTATAGCTAAATTAGATCCTCTTCATCTAGATAATGGAAAATTTTCAAAAGAACTTACGTTAGAAGCTCATGGCCTTACAATCTTTGACTTAGACAGACTTATAAAGGTACCACATTATCAGAACATGCAGCTAAAGAAAGTGTTAGCACAGATAAGGAAGACTTACACCTACAATATGGGTATTGAATTTGACTATCTATCAGATAATGAAGAATTTGATTGGTTCATCGAACAACTCGAACACTCTGCAGAAGAAATCTCGGAAGAAGATAAGCTACATATCTTAAATAGACTGAATGCTGCAGAATCTTTCGAAACTTTTCTTCACTCGCGATATATCGGTCAAAAACGTTTTGGACTTGAAGGGGCTGAGTCGACAATCGTTTTAATTGACAAAATATTAAATTCCGAGCTATTTAAATACAATTCAACTGCAGTTATTGGTATGGCGCATCGAGGTAGGTTAAATATTTTAGTAAATATTGTCGGGAAATCATACGAAGATCTGTTCAAGCAGTTCGAAGGACTTATAGATGCTGATAGTGTTCAAGGGTCTGGTGACGTTAAGTATCACAAAGGTGCCCATGGTCATTTTAAGACACTGGAAGGAAACAGTATTGATGTGGAACTTATGAGCAACCCGTCGCATCTTGAGTCCGCATCTCCTGTGGCCCTCGGATTCGTACGTGGATTACAGGATTCAACTGTAGACACCACTGCAGGGTCAGTAGGAATATTACTTCATGGGGATGCAGCTTTAAGTGGACAGGGTGTTGTCTATGAAACTTTTAACTTGTCAAAATTGAAAGGATATACGACAAAAGGCACAATTCATATTGTGATTAATAATCAAATAGGATTTACGACCTCACCGCATGATGGACGAAGCTCCTACTACTGCACCGATATCGCTAAAGTTTATAATATACCAGTAATTCATGTAAATGCTGATAATCCCGATAGTTGTTATATCGCAGCTAAAGTTGCTGCTGACTATCGTTTGAAATTCAATAAAGACATAATTGTTGACCTAGTTTGTTACAGACTTCACGGTCACAACGAAGGAGACGACCCGAGCTATACTCATCCAATTATGTACGAAAAGATTGATAACATTCGAACAGTACGAAAACAGTACACAGAGTTGTTATTACGCAGAGACGAGATAACAGTTGAACAAGCAGAAACTAGCTTAAAAGAGTTTCAAGATAAGTTACAAGCAGCACTTGATGCGACCAGAAAACTCGAAAATATAACTCCAGAAGCGATTCCGTTGCCAAAACCACCAACAGAACCGGACGTTAAAGATACTTCAATTACCTTGGATGAACTTACAGAAATTAACAACAGACTGTTAGAAGTTCCGAACGGATTTAATATACATCCAAAATTGTTGAGACAAATTGATGCCAAAAAGAAAATGCTTAAAGAAGGAGAACTCGATTGGGCAATGGGAGAATTGTCCGCTTATGCAAGCTTGCTTAAAAATAATATCTCCATAAGATTGTCTGGACAGGACTCCAGACGAGGAACTTTCAGCCATAGACATGCGGTCTGGGTGGATACCTCAAATAACGACGAATATTATCCGCTGTCTTTGTTTTCAAACGATACTTCAAGGCCGATGATTTACGACTCACCGTTAAGTGAATATGCAGTTTTGGGATTTGACTACGGATATTCCCTGTCTACAAAAGATACGTTGGTGCTATGGGAAGCGCAGTTTGGTGACTTTGCTAACGGAGCTCAGATCATTATCGACAATTTTTTGGCTGCTGCTGAAGATAAGTGGGATCAATATTCGAATCTCGTATTGTTGCTGCCACACGGTTATGAAGGTCAGGGTCCTGAACACTCTTCGGCTAGATTGGAGCGATTTTTGGCTTTATCTGCAGGGGGAAACATTTTAGTTGCACAACCTACTACAGCTGCTCAATTTTTTCATCTTATAAGATATCAAGCACTTTATTCAAAGAAACCATTAGTAGTAGCTTCTCCGAAATCACTTTTAAGAGCAAAGCAGGCAAGATCAAAAGCAGATAAATTTGTCACAGGCGGATTTTTACCCTTAATACAAGATCCAATACTTACGATGGATGATTCGAAGGGTTCCTACGACATGACTAAAAGATTGATAATATGTTCCGGAAAAATTGGTATTGAACTGTTGGACGAACGTGACACCTTGTTGAAAAACAATGAACTTGATAAGTTTACTGCAGTTGTCCGCTTAGAGAGGTTATATCCTTTTCCGAGGCGAGATCTTTCTTTACTATTCGAAAAATTAATCAATTTAGAAGAGATAACTTTTGTTCAAGACGAACCAGACAATATGGGCACTATGCCATACAGTATTCCAAGGATAGAAGAACTAACTTCAGATAAAATTCCAATAAAACAAGTAGCCAGAATCGGATCTGGATCACCTGCTACTGGAAGTGCAGCCATTCATTCTTTGGAACAAAAAGAAATCTTTAAAAAGGCTTTTAGCTAAACCTAACTGTATAATTGATCCTTCTGTATCATTGGATCTTGTGTATCATTGGACCTTCTGTATTATTAGTTTGCTTAGATTGAAATTATTTTGTCGTAGAGTGTTGTTTAAATACTAGATTATTCGTCAGAATACAACTTATCTGGAAAAAGAGGGATGACTTTTGGAGAACTGGATTTTTTAGATTTCTGCGAATTTGTTTCTGAAAGAATTGCTTTAATTTCCTTAAGCTGAACTGGGGTCAGTTGATTACGTACACAAGTTTTAATAGCTTTGAGAGTATTCGGTCGGGTCTTTACTAAAATCACTAACTCGCTGTCGGATAAAATATTGTTCGGTTCAAGCTCTGATAGTTTTGACTGTGCAATTCTCCACTCGTTAAGTAGTTTTACTTTGGGCCTTAAGTTACTTTCTCGATGATCCAACCGTTGTTTGGACCGGAGAATATCTTTAAGGTGCGCTATTTGTTCTGTAGTTGATTCGGATTCCAATCTATCTAAACTCACATCAAAATCCTTTAGGAAGGGAGAAATATAGCGCCTTTCAAGTTTTGAATTAATTAACCTGTTATTAGCCCAAGTGATGAATAGTTCCAACTTAGCTCTTGTAATACCGACATAAAATAGATTAACCTCTTCTAAATAGTTAGAGATACCGTTGTACCCTGCAAAAGGGACCAGCTTGTCTTCGATACCCATAAGGATTACGATTTTATATTCAAGGCCTTTTGCCGAGTGAAAAGTACCTAGATTTATACCGATATCGTCAGAATTTATATTCATTGCTTCGACTTTAGTCCATTCCAAAAATTCTTTATAGGTCATTTCCGGATCTAAAGAGTAGGCAAGATTTATTAATTTGTAAAGATATTCAATTTGTAAACGGTCCTGATCGTCGTGATCTTTTGTGCCAATATCTTCAAATGCTTCTGCAATATCAATTACTAAGGACTTAATAGGGGAGTTCAACTGATAAGAATTAATATTTTTGTCTATATATCTTTTCAGATTTGAAATCGGTTTAGTTTTGTGTATTGGAATGTTTTTGGAAATCAAAAATGTCTTCAAGGAGTCGACAAGGTAATTTGTACGGGCCAGCACTGCAATTTCATTTAAATTGACCCCCTCAAAATACTTAGATTTTATTATAGCCAAGATGGTATGAAGTTCATCGATGTCGTCTGCGGTTTGTATGATATGAATTGTATCAGCTAATGAATCTTTTGACTCATTTATTTCAAGCTGGCTGTTAGAGTAATTATTTAAGAAATTAATAGAGGCTTTTGTTATTTGTGAATTGGATCTATAGTTATTTGTGAGATAAATAATGTTTGTGCTTTGATCAGAACACAGTTTGTGTATTAATTCTGGATTGGAACCATTGAACTGATAGATCGATTGATTTTTGTCACCAACTGCACACAGAGATTTGCGGTTATTCAAGATAAAATTGAGAAACTCGTACTGTTGATAGTTTATATCCTGAAACTCATCGACAAAAATGTGCTGGTATTTGAATCTTAAAGTCTCAACAAATTTCCAGTTAGTTTTTGTGTGGTTTATTAATGTCGGAATAATGTCGTCTATTTCAATCAGCTTGCGTTTTGATTTAAGAGAATCGTACGCTATAATAATCTTCATTAAAGCTTCACTGTCAAGATTTGTTCTATTATATTTCTTAAGAGCCTTTAGGTCATTTAAGTTATTTGAACTTACCTTAAAAAGATGAAGTGATGCGTTAAAGACCGCTAGGTTTTCGAAGATGTATCTGACGGTACTATAAGGAATCTTCACAACCGCTAAAGCTTCTTCCAAGATTTCTTTGGTGTTGTCGATTATCTTTAAGTCGGGTCGTTGCTGCAATCTTCGTAGCCGAGTTAGCTCTGAAAGAGCGACCGAATGAAATGTTCCGATCTGCGCTTGAGATTTAATATTTAAACGAAACATACGGTCTTTTAACTCCAGCGCTGCTTTTCTCGTAAAAGTTAGAATGAGCGAATGTCGCACTGAAATATTATGCTCCATATGCTGATAGGCAACCCTTTTTGTTAGTACAGTAGTTTTTCCAGAACCTGCGCTTGCCAAGATAACGAGAGGAAGTTTGTCTGTAGTAACTGCTAATCGCTGCTTTTCGTCTAAACCTTCTAAGATCTGCAGTTTGTTCATCTTACGAGTAAATATAAAGTTTCATTAACAAAGTGGGGTCTAGCTTCAATCAGAATTATTGGTAATTACTATTCCAATTTAACTTATATTAAACTAAATATGTGACAAATAAACCCCAGGTACCGCCTCCCTGCGATTTAACCCTTGGAATGACATGTATCAATAAGTCAATTGCGGGTAAATCAACTTGGAAAAT
>JAJYVQ010000153.1 GCA_021791915.1 Actinomycetes bacterium
AGCTTGTGCTAATAAATGACTTCATTGATATTCAACTGAACTTTATAAGTACTATGATTTAAGAATACCTGAATGGTTTTACGAATTTAAAATCTTGCTTTCTGAAATCAAATCCTATGAATTCTTGTCCTATACTTTTAATGTTCAGTTTTCGATATTTACTTTTTTTAATGTTCAGTTTTTAACGTTGACATTATAATATTTAGAGATGATCGAGAATACTCCCAAGACTTAACTCCAAGTACTATTCTAAACATGAATCTCAAATCTTAATAAAATGTGAATCGAAATACCATTGTTCGTTCCAAAATATCTCGCAATCAATTTATAAAAATGGTTTTCAATTTTATTTATCCAATTAAAATAAAAATAAACATTCGAAATAATGAACAACTATCTATCTGACATTGATTCTCTTAAAATTTTGATCAGCCTAGATAAGACAAGGAGTATCGGAAAAACCTCAAAAGATTTCAATTTAAGTCAACCTGCCGTAAGTGTACGACTGAAAAACTTTGAGTCTAAGTTAGGGCTAAAGCTTGTACACAAAGATCCAAACGGAACCACGCTTACCGAAGCTGGAAAGACAGTCGCCAATTGGGCAAAAACAATTCTCGACTTAATTGAAAGTTACGATTACTCAATCGATGCACTGAAAGAGAGTTCACAAAACAATCTAAGCTTCGGCGCAAGTCAGACAATAGCAGACTACATTATGCCATATGCCATTAAGTTATTTAGAACTCTAAATCCAAATTCAGCAATTAAATTAGATGTTTCAAATTCAAATCAAGTTATAAACAAAGTATTAAATAAGGAGATATCTGTAGGATTTATAGAAGCTATAGAGATACCACGGGGACTTCATACAAAAGTAATAGGCGAAGATGAGTTATATCCAGTTATTGCCAAAACACACAAGTTCGGAAAAAAAGTTTCTATTAGATCTACTGATCTCATAAATTCACATCTAATAATAAGAGAGATAGGTTCTGGAACAAGAGAGGTATTCGATAAAACATTCGGACACTTAAATTTTCAAATGTCTCCGACGGAATTGTCTTCCACAACTGCCATTAAAGCTGCAATTGCAGCAGGAGAAGGAATCGGTTTTATAAGCAAATTGGCAGTACGAACCGAAATCTTAAATTCAAGTCTTAAGGTCCTTAAAATCATTGACCCAATCACACATAAACCATATACCTTAACTAGACATTTTAGGGCAATTTGGCTTCCTGAAACTTTATTAAACGCTTTAGAGTCTCAGTTGATCAAGCTTTCTCGCGAAGTCATCAGTCAATTTACAGCTGATGAAATACAAGCTGCAATATCAGACTAGATATTCCCACTGAAGCCCACAATATCGCTCCCAATATTAACGGGCGATGTCCCGTCTGTCTAATTGATCTAAAATTGGATGACAGCCCGATAGCAGCCAATGCCATCACGATTAAAAATTGTGACATTGACGAAAACGTTCCTAATAAACCTGTAGGTATCACATTAAAGCTCCTTAAAACTAAAGCAAAGATAAACCAAACCACAAACCATGGAACCGCTTTTTTTAAAGTTGAAAGTTTGCTAGATCGCTGTTCTTTAATACTTTTATCTAGATAATCTTTTTTTAAAGATTTCTTGTTTGTATTTAATATCGATAAAACAATTGCAATAGGAACTATCAGCAAAGTTCTGGAGAGCTTAACCACAACCGCATGTGCTCCTGCAATATGACCGAAAGTATAACCAGCTGCCACAACTGAAGACACGTCATTTATAGCAGTTCCCGCCCAAAGTCCGAATGACTTCTGATTTAAATGTAGTATATGACCAATTGTGGGATATAAAAGTACGGCCAACACGTTAAAGACAAAAATAGTTGATATTGCATATGAAACGTCATTTTCTTCGGGTTCAATAATTCCCGATACTACAGCAACTGCTGATGCGCCACAAATTCCAGTACCCACACCCACCATTGTCGTGAGATCAGAATCTGTTTTCAACAGTTTCCCGAATATAAATGCACCTCCCAATGCGACGGTCATAGTGCCAAGCATAACAGGAAGGCTACTAAATCCAATAGACATCGCACTCTTAAATGAGAGCCCCGTTCCCAATAAAATCACCGCAAGCTGTAATAACTTCTTAGAGGAAAATCGGATCCCTCCTTTAAATTTCTCTGATACCGGTCTTACCGCAGAAATTATCATTCCGATTACGATTGCAATTACAGGAGCTCCTACTACCGAAAATATTGAACCAATTTTGTCAGCAATAAAACTTACGACCAATACTAAAACTAATCCAGGAACGATTCGAGAGATTGAATTAATTTGAGTCGCTAGGCCAAATTTACTGCCTTTCAATTTAAATAGGTACAACCTAGCTTTGTTAGGTAGCTTATCTAATGCATTATCTATCTCATATTTAATATCTTCTGTATCAAAGGTATCTTCAGTATCAGCTGCATCTTCTGTATCAACGATATCTTCAAAACTGAATTTTTCTCCGATATTAAATTCTTCTTCGTTATTAAATGACAGTTCATCGTCAAAATTTTTATCATAGGTATCTGCCATATATAAAGTTTTAGCAGACTTTTCTCATTCGACCTATATGTACTTTTTGTATAGCTCATAAATATTAATTATGAGCTATACAAAATGATGAGTTACTTCGGGAGTAAATAAATTTAGAAGTAGTAAAGAAATCTCAAATTAAAACGTCGTTTAACTCATGAGTTGGCAATTATCGAAGGCGCTGTCGGCAGTGGCAGAAGTATTCTATTCCAAGTCCCCAAGTTATTTGAATATTCGTACAAATAAAGCTTGTTATTACTATCAATATTTAAATAAGATTGATTTCCAGTGTCTAAAATTCCAGAGTTAATGAAAATCTTGCTTACATTAGATGACGGAGAATTAGATGAAGTTACGCTTTGAATTAGCGAAGTGTTCAGTTTAATCACAGAAGTATATATTAAGTTAGAAGTTAATTTTGAGCCTCCAGAAAGTGGATTACCAAACTCACCTATATTTAAACCGCTGATCTCAGCTTCCACAATACTTAAAGGCAAACTTCCGAGGCTGTCTGATTCGATTCCAAGCAAATTATTATAGATTGAAAAGTTTAAAACATTGCCAGTTTTAATCCCGTAATTTGAAAGAATTAATGGTGTATTATCTTCTCTGTTACTAGTTGTAGAATTACTATTGGTTGTTACCGCCAAATTGCTTAAATTGTATATTAAAGAATCGGTCCTGTCGTAACCCAATATAACTAGGCTGTTACTATTTTCTATGCTGTTGTTGGTTCCAAGACTGTTAGTAGTTCCCGATGAATCTATTGCATTAACGTTGTTTGCAAAAGTATAATCTCCTAAGTAAGTCTCCGAACTAAAATCGCCTTTAACCTTTGGATTGTAAGAAATCGGAATTAGTTCGGTTCTATTACCGTTAAAAATTGCTTTTAATATCAAAAAGTTATTAGAACTTTTACAGCTGGTACCTATATATATATTTTTGTTAAAGTAACCCACTGTTGCTGCAGTACAATTTTTAGGTAGAACCGAACTAAATTGACTCGAAGATATAAGCTCATTAAACGAGTTTCCAGAATTTGTAGTTACAAAAAGTGATTGATTCTTACTTGTTCCTAGTAAAAAATAAGCAACCTGAGAACTAATCGCCACAAATCCGTTAGGAGTAGGCTCGCTGATCGAAGGTAGTGCCCCCAAACTCCAAGATCTTCCTCCGTTTGAAGTTACACCGAAAGTTCCATCAACTTGTCCTTTATAACTACCAATGTCAACCCAAAATGTGTCCTTAGCAACATAGGAAACTGAAATACCACCTCTGGTAGTTACACCTTGCGGTGTAATATTAGTTACAGTTGATCCTTTTAAGTTATATAAGATCCATTCTGGTTGGATATTTATCTCTGCGCCGCTAGTTTGAATAGACAAATTATTTTCGGCTATATCCAATATCCCATTTGCTGTGGTCTGTACTATAGACCCGTAACTTTTCCAATCGGGAGCCGAAGCCACATCCGAATTTGAGTTAGATGAGTTGTTTGCTGTTGTAGTACAAGCAGAAATCAAGAACAACATTACACACAACAGAACAAATAACTTCAGGTTTTTAGCCACGTCCCATCAACCGCCCAGCTTCGTTTGCAAACATCTGCGCATAAGATATTTCTAAATTGGTACCAGGATTGCCAGTAGCCTGCGTAATTTCAGACTCCTTTCCTTCTGGATTAATCATATATACTAAAAGCGAATGAGCTACCATACCTACTTGAGGAACTTCTGTTACCGCTCCGTAAAGCTCCCAAACATGTTCCAGCTGAGTTTTAGAACCAGTCAGAAACTCCCAGTTAGTAAGGTTGGAAAGTCCGTGTTCTGAATCGAAAGACCTTGTAGCAGTAAGAGAAACAAAGTAAGGGTTCGCATTCACTGCTACAAATTCCAACTTTGAGCTCTTATTCCTAAGCATCTTGGCAGTTTGAATGAACTCTTCAGCCACCACTGGACATGTTTCATAACAAACTGGATCTAAAAATGATAAAATTACCACCTTATTTCTAAACTGCCGCAAAGAAGTTTTTTGACCTCTTTGATTTATAAGTGTAAAATTTGGAGACATAGGATTACCTGGAACCTGAGCTAATCCACCTGAATCGACTAATGCTGCAGTTTCAACCTGAGGTGTCGACATGGCCTCGTTTATAGAACTAAGATCAGGTATCATAATCCATACAGTTGCGATAACAAGCGACAAAGTAAGCCAAGCTGAAACAATCACCCTATAGGGAAGTACGAATTTTTTTGTAGCTAGCGTAGGTTCTGCATTTATATCTTGTAGATTAGGATTTAACTTTGAAGCTGTCTCATCTACCAGATTTTCAATGGAGTTTGACCCACCTACAGTGCTGTGTTTTTTTAAAATGTCAGGGTTTTGTAGAATATCAGGGTTTTGTAGAATATCAGGGTTTTGTAGCGAGACAACAGCTTGAACTTTTAGTCCACTTAAAACAGACTTATACCCTATATAAAGATAAAGGAATATCAAAGGAGCGGAGTTCGGATCGGTGCCAACTCCTCCTATTACACCAAAGTCCATTCCGAACCACCACATAAAAAATAGACCAGCTGAAACAAAATATAACCAAAACTTCTTTTTTTTACCAGAAAGCAAGCCAAAAGCGGTAATAAAAAAAACCGCTGAGATAATTACGTTTAAAACAAAATAATGAGACGTTGCAAAGGTGGTCAAAAAATCCATAGGGGCTTTTAATATTTCAGGTTGAGAATTGGCTGCTGAATTCTGAAATATCTGGGATAAATTTCCTGCTTTGAAAAATCCTTCCGCTGGTAACAACTGCATAACAGCTCCTACCAAAAAAAGTAGACCAATTAGGTTCCATATCAGTTTGCCGAAAGTTCCATCCTTAAACTTCTCATCTTTAACTCTTAGTATTACAACAGCACCTATAACATAGAAAATAACAGCCCCTGGCATGCCATTTAACAAGGTTGCACCGGAAACAAAGATGCCACCCATACCTTCTGCTATAACCCACACGAAAAGACCCCAGACTACTGATAAATTAAGCCCAGCTTTAGCAATTAACCCGTCG
>JAJYVQ010000154.1 GCA_021791915.1 Actinomycetes bacterium
TTGGGATAACTTTAAAAATTCTCTCGTTGAATCAAATTTTGCTTATGGTATCGGTTCTGGGGTAAATTCAAATTCTACCTTGTCACCAGGTCAACAGTGTAGCTCATCAGCTGGTTCACTGTCGTCAACGGCTCCGAATTCGCCGACTGCTGTAACTGCAAGTCTTGTGAGTCCTCCAACTAACCCACCTTCTGTAACTGTAGCATGGACTGAAACATCTGCTAATACTGCACCAGTAGGCTATTATGTGATTGAATGGTCAAATTCATCAACTATGACTACTTCAAGTCAACCAGCAGATCCAGAGACTTCTGCTCCCGAACCGCCAGGATCTCCCAACATAAATCCAACTACAGTTAGTTCTACCACAACTACCACTACGACTAATTATTCTTATCAAATTAATGGATTGTCATACAACACGACCTATTATGTGACTATCTGGGCATTTTCTCAAGACGGTACACAGGTCACTCAAAGTTCTACGACTGTATATCTACCTGTGGATTCTTTGACCACGGGAGTAACCACGCAGGCTCTTCCATCTACTATTACTACTTGTACGTTTTCTTCGATTTTAGGTACTTTTGTACCGACTTCTACCGGCTCAGTCACAGGATTAACTCCAGTGCAAACTGGTAAAACTTACTTAAGTTCTACAGGTCACCCACAAGAAAACTTAAGCCTTGAGGCAAATTATTCTAACGATTGTTCTACTGCTACTTATTCTATAGAGATTGGAACTTATTCACAGGGTAGTTTTACTAATATACTTGACGTACCGCTTGGAAATGTCACCACTACAGGCGGAACCATGTATTACTCAATAAATTTAATTACTAGCAATGTACCAGTTGGTAACTACTTGCTTCAGCTAAACCAAGGTACAGGATCCTCTGCTGTTCCAGTCGCTAACGTTCCAGAGTCCACAATTTTAATATGCCCGTATGTAAATCCGGGACAAAGGAGTACTGAACAAAATAAATGTTAAGGTTACAAATCTTAGGAACCAATTAGGCCTTAAACTATTAGATCCTACGCTATAAGTTACATATGAGAAACATGAAGACATTAATTTTAAAGATAAAGCAAAATGAAGATAGCGGTTTTACGCTGATTGAACTACTGGTAGCTATGATGCTTAATCTGTTACTCATGGCAATATTAGGTACTGTAATAATAGGCTTTATTAATGTTCAAAGTTCGATGAGAGGCTATATAACGGAGCAAAATCAAATTCAATCAACTTTATCAACCTTTGATAATCAGTTAAAACAAGCTGTGGTAGATTCTGCAGATTCACCAGGGACAAATGTCCCAGTTTCGCAAGGGACAAATGTCATAGTACCAGAAGGATGTGTTACTGCCACATCTAGTTGTACAAACAGTATGGAGAACTCTATTACGTTTGTGATAGATCAAACAGGAACATTGCAAGGCATTAGGTGGGAGTTTGTTCCAGGTACTTCACCGGCTACTTCCTATATCGAAGAACAATATGGAACGGTTTCAGGTACAACTCCTCCTGCATTTACCTTTACTCCAACTGGAAGCTTTGTTCAGTTCTATAACGTTACAAGTGCATCATTTTGTTATTTAAATAAATCAGGAATATCTATGATCGTAAATCCAGGATGTCCTGGAGCGATTCCTTCGGGAGGAGTTTCTGCTTACACCACGCCAGATGAAATTGCGACATGTGCTGTACAGGTTACATTTTTAATACATTTGGCCTCTGCTCCAAATGTCGGCCGGATCAGTTCTCAAATCGGAGTTGGATTAAGAAATCAGACTTCTGTAGACGTCAGCGGGAGTCCATCATATTCAACTGGTTTGGCCGCTACGTGTTAGAAGTCAAAAGAACATTGAAATAACTGTAGATGAAAAAAATAATTCTAAAAATAGTCGATAAGAAATAATTAACAAGAGGTGATATTTATGAAAATTACACAGAAATTAACAAGCAAAGTTAACGCTAAAGAAGAAACTGGAAGTTTGATTTTAGCTATAATACTAATTTTTTTAATAATGTTGCTTGCAACAGTTATGATAGCAGACATCGCCCAGACTGAAGACATTTCATTAAACAGTTATCAATCTTCACAGTCAATAAATCAGTCTAATGCTGGTATTAGTGATGCGGCCTATCAAATAGACCAGCTGTCATCACAACCGTACCCAGCAGTAGGAATAAATAACCCGCCGTTGACTCTATGTGTTTCTACGGTTAGCCCGCCACCAACTTATAGTTTAAATTCTACTACTGGGGCTTTAACTTTTGGTACTGCCTCCACCCCTGGATCAAATCCATGTACTAGTAGCCCTGCGACCGGTCAAGGTTCGTGGACTTATACGGCTCAGCTTTGGGATACAGCAACAAATTCTCCATTTACTACGAGTCCATTTACCGGAGGTACTACATGTTCTAATGCCTCTGCAACTGAATATGTAGATTATAAAGTCGTATCTATAGGTTATTCACCAAGCGGTCAAGTAAGGAGATCCAGAGAATTCCTTTCATATTTCACAGGTAACGTAGGTGGATTTTCAACATCAGGGATGTATGCTTCAGGTGGAGGAGTTACTTTTAATTCGACAGATGCCTTGGGAAATGATCCATGCGGTGGTACTGCTGGTAGTTCTACGGCGGGAAATGGATTGTTCGGACTAAATGAGGGTGGGAATTGCACGATAATTGGTGGCCTAAATGGTCAGGTCAGTGTTTTTGGACCAAATCTTCTGACGACAACAACTGACAATTGTAGCACGCCAAAACAAACTGGCACTCCGCCACTAGATCCTGCAAATCCACAAGATGCAGTATGTCCTGCTCCTTTGACTATTCCACAAACACCATGTCTGCCCTCTAATCCTGCAGTTTATGCACCAGGTTGTTCTCCTACTTCTAGTAGCTGCTGTCCAACTAATGCTACTTTTGGTGGCAGTACTACACCGGTTGCTCCGGGAGTATATATTTGTGATACTCCAGTGACACTGGTTGCGCCTTTAGTCATAACGGGGGGTGGGACAGGTACTAACAACGGAGTAGTGCAAATATTTGATTTTGATAATGTTCCAGGGAGTTCAATAACACCTGGTGGACAAGCAATTGCTATGAGCGGGCCTGGAATAATAAATGAAAATCCAGCTACTGGTACAATTGGACCGTCAACTAATTTGTTGGTTGACGTTGCTACCCCCAATCCTCCATATATCAACGGCGGCACTTCTGCACCTAATACAGCGTTCTGCAATAGTAATAACTATTTATCTGCAAGTTATATAAGTATGCCTTCTGGATCTAATAATCCCACAGTTTCAATGGAACTTTATCTACCCAATGTAATTCTGGGAATCAACGGTGCACCCTTTACTAATTTTACAGGTAACTTTGTGGACTGCTATTCAAAATTGCACGGAACAGGTACAGGAATAATAATTAACGGCTATGCGGGAGGTAATAACTTCGGAGGCTATTGGATCGGCAATAACTATAAAGAATAACACAAGGTAAACTACTCCTAACGGGTGTCCAAAAGGTATATATTTGTAGGTATGTAATTGTAGTTTCTGAGATATCTGCAAATGGCTAAAACAGCTTTTTATAGTTACAATAATTAAAGTTTTTCGAATTAAAGATTGAAATTTAACTTTGTATGGGATCTTATAGTCTCCCATACAAAGTTCCCGCATAAGATCTTCTTAATATAGGATCTTCTTCACTAAATTTCTGCGGTTCATTCTCTGAAATGTTGTTAACGTATGCTCCCAAGTATAAGATCGACTGTATAAGATCGCCTCTTAAGAATATCTATGAAATATTCACTTGACTAATTTCTATGAATGTATCCGGTTTCCAATCACACCTTAAACTCACTTGCCCTTTTATAACACGGCTATTTTATAACAAGTCAGTTAACCAGCTATAGTCTCCATATTGCAATATAGCTAGCTAATTTGACTTAGCTTGCTTATATTAACTCTAAACATATTCCTGTCAAAATGCGCTAAAGTTATCACTTCGAATAAATATTTGGACGTGGAGACTTGCTTCTTCCAAAAATTGTCACTTATAAATGGAAGGGATTTTATGATCCTACAGTAGCTTATATTATATTTTTTTCATCTTTAGCCTATGAATCTGCTTAACGTACTTGAATTGCGAAAAACTGCTAAAGTCCAAATAACCATAATCCAAAATATAAAAACTACTTTTATAATCCTCTACTTTAAACTCTTCTACATTGATAATTCACAATCGATATAGCAGTCCTTAGATATCGGACATCTTTAAATTTCAGGTTCTGAGATGGAGATCGGTAAGTCATCTTCTGAACTAAATGTTCCTGAGAGCCCCACAGAAGATAAAATTCTTTCGTTAATCTCTAACATCAAAGATGGATTTTCACCAAGAAAGTTCTTTACGTTTTCCCTACCCTGACCGAGCTGCTCTCCCTCATATGTGAACCAAGATCCTGCTTTCTTTATTATTCCGAGATCGACACCTACATCTAATAAAGATCCCTCTCTAGAAATTCCCTGTCCATACATTATGTCAAATTCAGCTGCACGAAATGGGGGTGCCACTTTATTTTTAACCACTTTAACTTTTGTTCTGTTTCCAACTATGTCTGGACCATCTTTAATTGCTTCAACTTTTCTGATATCTAATCGAACTGAAGAGTAAAATTTTAAAGCCCGACCTCCTGGTGTAGTTTCAGGAGAACCAAACATTACCCCTATCTTTTCACGGAGTTGGTTTATAAATATTACTACCGTATTTGTCCTGCTGATACTTGCGGTCAGTTTTCTTAATGCTTGAGACATAAGTCTTGCCTGTAAACCCATATGGCTATCTCCCATATCACCTTCAATTTCGGCTCTTGGAGTAAGTGCGGCAACCGAGTCTACGACCACTACGTCTATCGCTCCAGAACGCACTAGCATGTCAGTTATCTCCAATCCCTGTTCTCCTGTATCAGGCTGAGAAATAAGCAACTCATCTATATCAACTCCTATTGCTTTTGCGTAAGTAGGATCCATTGCGTGTTCTGCATCTATATAAGCGCATACTCCTCCCTGTCTCTGGGATTCGGCAACCACATGCATTGCCAAAGTAGACTTTCCCGAAGATTCTGGACCAAAAATTTCAATAATTCTACCGCGCGGAAGTCCACCAATACCAAGAGCTAGATCCAATGCTAGCGTCCCAGTTGAAATACTCTCAACTGCGAAATTCAGCCCTTCACCCATCTTCATTATAGATCCCTTGCCAAACTGTTTCTCGATCTGTCCTAATGCAGACTGAAGTGCCTTTTGTTCGTCGCTATTCATTGTCATTGTATTCTCCTAATCTAATTTGCTTTACTTAACTAAATAACTAAATATAAATTTATATGTCATGTGCTACAAGAAGCATTATCGTTGAAGTCGTAGTTTTAAAATGTATTACTAATCTACTATATCATCGAACATCTGTTCGATCAAGTATTTAATCCATATTTTCGCTTTTTGTTGCTCCAGCTATCAATTAATCCCATATCTTATGTTCCAGTCATATACGGTTACTGTTATTTGCTGTTACTGTTATTTGCTGTTACTGTTATTTGCTGTTATTTGTTCATTT
>JAJYVQ010000013.1 GCA_021791915.1 Actinomycetes bacterium
AAAGTTAAAATTTGTTTTGTATTAGGTGTTAAAATAATCTAATAATTAACTCACTGAAGTTGTATTGAATCAGGTCGTTTCAAATTGAGTTATTTCCTAATTAGATCTGCTTTAATTATAAAATCAGCTAAAGTCAGTTGGTTTAGTAACTATTAATTATTTATTGTCAATGATCAAATAATTAATTTATTAGAACGTATAATTTAAGAAAGTAAGTTGTCTTTTTAATATTTGTGTGGCTAAGTTATTGAAGTGAATTATGATTTTTGATAAGGTGAAATTTTTGAAAGAAAAGAAATTGTCTAAAAAACTAATAACAGTTTTTAGTCTGTTGGTTGCTGGAATATTTTTAGGTGGATGTCAGGTTCCTTCTTTTGGGCTATATCGTGGTGCAACCACTCAAGGTCAAGATACATTTAAAATTTTTGTTGGATTTATAATTGCTTCTTTAATCGTAGGAGGAATAGTTTGGTTGCTTATGTTTTGGGCAATGTTTCGTTATCGTCGCAAAAAGGGCGATGACTCCCTGCCTAAGCAGTTCCATGACAACAGAATCGTGGAGATTGTATATACCATTATTCCGTTTATAATAGTTTGCGGTTTGTTTTATTTCACTATCTTGACCGAAAATAACGTTGATGCAGTGTCCTCTCATCCATATCTGAATGTTAAGGTTACGGCTTTCCAATGGGGATGGCAGTTTGCTTATACTTTTGACGAAAATGGTACGACTAAAACAGCGTTGGTATTCGGTTCAGATGCAGGAAGTAGTTATTCGACTCATAATATGCCAGTTGCAGTGATGCCCGTGGGTGAGCCGATTAAAATTACGCTTGTTTCAAATGACGTGGTCCATGGTTTTTATGTACCGGCATTTAACTTTTCGCGATATGCCCAACCTGGATATACAAACTATTTTGACTTAAATATAGTAAACCCTGGATACTACCCCGGTAGGTGTACGCAGTATTGCGGAGTTTACCATACGGAAATGCTTTTTGGGATCAGAGCTGTTTCGCCGAATAATTTTGTGAAATGGATAAACAGTCATCCGTCCAATTTAAACAGTTTGGTTCATTAGACCTGTGCAACTAAGGAGTATATATGAAATTTGAAGCGAGAATGTTGCTAATAATTGGAGTATTTTTCCTGGTTTTGGCAGTCGTATATGCAATCTATTCTAATGAACCAGCGGGAATTTTAATGCTATTCGGATCGGTTTTATTAGCTGCAGTACCTGGGTTGTACTATCTATTTTGGTCGCACAGAATGGACCCGAGACCCGAAGACAAAGATGACGGAAGTTTGTCCGAAGGTGCAGGTATTATTGCGGCATTTCCTGATTCTTCGATTTGGCCGTTTATCTTCGGTGCTGGAGCTGCATTAGTCGGACTTGGTTTGGTTTTTGGAATTTGGACTGTATTTGTTGGGGGCTTTATGGCAGTTGCAGCAATGGTAGGAGTAGCAGCGGAGTCAAGACGCGGCGGGCGAATATAATTTGTTCTAAGTTGTGAGGATAACTTATATCGGCCACGCCGGATTATTTATTGAATCAGACTACGGTTCAATTCTCTGCGATCCTTGGTTTAATCCAGCTTATCTTTATTCTTGGTTTCCGTTTCCTGCAAACGATCATTTAAACAAAGACAAGTTCATAAGCCCGGATTTTCTGTATGTTTCACATCTACACTTAGATCATTTTGACGTAGAGTTCCTTAGAACCCTTAATAAAGATGTGACTGTACTTGTTCCAGAGTTTAAGTCGAAAAATTACCTTAATGCTTTTAGGGAACTTGGATTCAAGAATTTTGAAATTACCGAAAACTCAAGACCGTTGAAACTTTCAGCTGATTTGGAGATATTTATATCGGCTTTAACTTCGCCTACTGACGGTCCACTGGGTGATTCTTTAATTGGTATTTCCGATGGAAAAAATAAAGTTTTGAATCAAAATGACTCCAGACCTACAAAATTTGATCAGATTAACTCTTTCGGCCCGTATGACTTGCAATTTTTGCAGTTTTCGGGAGCAATTTGGTATCCAATGGTCTATCGGATACCAGAACTTGCGAAAGAACGTTTGAGCAGACAAAAAAGATCTAATCAACTAAACAGAGCGTTACAATATATTAAAGAAATTCACGCCAAACAAGTTATACCGTTTGCTGGTCCACCCTGCTTTTTAGATGAAGAACTGTTTTACTTGAACGATATCGAAACTTCGGAAAGTAGTTCAAATATTTTCCCCGACTCTAAGGTATTTGTCGAATTTTTAGAGTCAAATGGCTACACCAATAGCAGAGTGGTTTATCCTGGAACTCAGATCATACTTGAAGGAAACTCAATTGAATATTTGGATCCAGATTTGAACCAAAATGATTTGAATTGGGCTTATTCTAATAAGAATCTGTATTTGAGAAACTATCAGAGAAGGTATCTCGATCGGATTAATTCCGAAAAACGATCCTGGGACGAGCTTGGTAAAACTTTTGATCTTCTTGAAAGTTCACGGAAACTGTTCGAACCATTACTTGAAAAGGCGTTTTTTACCAAAGCGGGAATTAACGGTAGAATTTTAATTTCATCGGACAATCAGAGCGTGGTTATAGATTTTTTAGAATCTAAAGTCGAAAAGTTTGAAAATCAAGTCTGTCGCTATCAATTTTATATAAGCAATAGCGTATTAGCAGCGACATTTAATTTACATAGCGGAGACTGGGTGAATCTGCTTTTTCTATCCTGCAGATTTGAAGCTCAACGAGATGGTCCTTACAACGAGTACGTTTACTCTTTCTTCAAGTCTTTGTCCACAGATAATATGGAATATGTCGAAAAGTACTATTCAACTGAATCTAAGATTTCTGAAGAAATAATCTGCGGTGATTACATTATCCAGCGTTACTGTCCGCATCTGCAGGCAGATCTGTCAAAGTTCGGTGAAATTAAAGATGGAGTCATAACCTGCATGCTACACGGTTGGCAGTTTGAAGTGGCAACAGGTAAATGTCTAACTTCAAATGACAGAAAACTTCGCACTAGAAAACTTGATAAACAAATGGATCATCAACAGTCTGATTCTTAAAGACAGTTTTGTTCCTGCAGTTCACATCGATTAGATTCGGGTTCTAGTGTTAAGTGGTCGATCTTGTAGTTTTCGAACAGCTTGTCCTTAATTTTGGAGATAAGGTTTTGAACTACCTCTAAGCTGCAGTTATCTTTCAGCATTATGTGAGCAGACATCGCATAGTAGTCAGATGAGATAGACCAGATGTGGACATCGTGTACGCCGACAACTGAATCAAAAGTTTGCATTGTTTCAATCACACTGTCAACTTTTATGTCCCTTGGGGTAGCTTCTAGAAGTATATTAGCTGATTGTGAAAGTAGTTGATAAGTACTGAGTATCGCACCGATGGATATTAAAAGAGCTGCAGCTGGATCCAAGAAGGTCAGACGGTTGTAAAAGTCAATTCCGATTCCAGCCACAACTACCAACAACGATCCCAAACTGTCTATTAAAAAGTGAACCGCAGTTGACTGTCTAAGCAAGTTTCGTTTCTTTGATTTAGTTCTAAAGTTCTCACCTTTTATAGTCGAAGGTGCTTTTGAAATAAAAGCTGCAACCAAATTAGTGATTGCAGATATTATTCCCATCACGATAAGAAAGCCAGGTCTGACAGAAGTCGGAGAAATGAATCGGTAGATTGCTAATATTAGTATTAGCACAGCTGTTATGCCGATGACTCCGGCGTTAAATACTGTAGCGAGAATTGATGTTCTTAGATAACCGAAACTCTTTTTGTCCGTAGGTTTCTTTGTAATCAAGTAAGCGGCCACCATGGAAACCCCCACTGCAAGGCTGTCCGCAAAATCATGTCCAGCATTTGCCAACAGAGCCAATGAATGAGATATTATTCCAGCGACAATTTCAGCGACGATCACTGACAGATTTAACGCATTTGCGTAGATAAGCGCCTTTAAGTGTAATTTACTTTGATCTCTGTACGACGGTTCCAAGTTATTAATTATTAAATGCTATATTGTCATTATAACAACCTAGGGTAGATATGACCTGATTTAGATGTGAAAAATGATAACGATACTGTTTAATTTAGCAAAGATTGTGAACTTTAATTTGATTAACTTAGTTTGTGGTTGAGTTCAAGTCTACGTATATATCTGTAATTGAATGAATATTTAAAAAATTAAATATTTGAAATTATTTGAGATTCCTAGAATCTCATCGAATTGTAGGAATCATTTTGATTGTGTAGATCAAGTAATGAGCATTTTAAGATAGTGTGAACTTGGGTGAACTAATCTGAGTGAAATCAATGTTTTCTTTGCTAATAGAAGATTAGGCCTAAGAACACGAAGAACCAGATTATTGCATAAAATATAAATGTTTTAGATAAAATTAGTGTCGTTGAGCTAGTTTGTATATTAATCTATAATTAGGTAAATTAGTTAGACAGAAACAATGAAGAAACACTTGAGAAACCTTCAAGAAAGATTCAAGGAATACTAAAGGAATATAAAAGATAAGCAATCGGTAATGTGATAGTTAGTATTGCCGAATGTGTGAGCAGATATGTGAATGATTATGGTTGACGTTGCCGAAATTGAAAGCCGAAAGCAGGCTTTGCAAAAAGTCTTGGATTTAATGAGACCTGCTATAAAAGATGATGGAGGAGATCTGGACTTAGTCGAAGCGGACTATGAGTTAGGATTTGTAAAAGTTAGGTTGTCGGGAGCTTGTGGATCATGTGCACTTTCGGGTGCCACGCTGCAAGCTGGAGTAGAACGGATCTTAAAAGGCAGGCTCAATTGGGTTCAAGAAGTCGTAGGAGATGTGGACGATACGATGGACTTTGAAGAGTCCAGCAGTTTGGGAACGGGTTCTTACGTTCCCAAACACTAAATCATACTAAAAGTCTGGCTACCCATTGATCAACAAGTTGTCGGGCGTGTTTAAGAACACGTTCTATTCGTTAAAAATCAGAAATTTCAAGCTGTTTTTTATAGGTCAGGTAATTTCGGTCAGCGGAACTTGGGCTCAAAGTTTTGCTCAGGGCTGGCTAGTATTGTCGTTAACTAAAAATAATGCGTTTGATCTTGGAATAACAACAGGTTGTCAATTTTTACCAATTTTATTTTTGGGTCCGTGGGGTGGCCTTATAGCGGATCGATACGAAAAGCGTACGATCCTTTTTTTTACACAATCAATATCAGCAGTCGAAGCGGCAGCCTTGGGTATACTTGTGTTAAAAAATGATGTCAACTTTATAACTGTAACGATTTTTGCGTTTTTGCTTGGAATGGTTAACGTATTTGATAATCCAGCAAGACAGTCTTTTGTACTAGAAATGGTAGGTAAGGAGTATGTGTCAAATGCTGTTAGCCTAAACTCCGTTTTGGTTAACTTAGCTAGAGTCGTGGGTCCAGGTGTTTCAGGAATACTTATTGAAACCTTAGGAATCGGATACAGTTTTATATTTAACGCTTTCAGCTTTATTGCGGTACTATTTGCGCTTTATTTGATGAAAAAAAGTGAACTTCATAGTACCCAACCAGTGGCAAAAATGAAGCATCAGTTAAGGCAGGGCTTTTCTTACGTTTACAAAGTAAAAGACTTATATGTACCTCTGGTTTTGATGGCGGTAATCGGAACGTTGGCATATAACTTTCAGGTAACTCTTCTGCTTTTTGCAAAGCAAACATTTAAATTAGGTGCAGGAGGTTCCGGTTTATTTTTTACTGTAATGGGACTTGGCGCAATAGGCGGGGGACTGGTTGTAGCCAACAGGAAGGCACCGACTAATAAAAGCTTCTTATTCGTAGCATTCATATTTGGGTTGCTACTGACTGTTTTGTCATGGACTCCTAATGTCGTTTTAGCTTATATAATCTTGGTGCCGATGGGAGGTTTTTCGATTGCATATATAGCGCAGTCTAACACTTTGCTTCAAATTCGGTCAAAGCCGGAATATCGAGGTAGGGTAATGTCTTTGTATTCCGTGGCATTTTTGGGCTCGACACCCGTAGGTGCTTTGATTGTGTCTTGGGTTGCTTCAGTATCCAATCCGAGGGTATCGATTCTTTTGGGCGGTATAGCTACGGTAGTAGCAGTAACGGTTGCGTTTTTTATACTAAATATAAAGATCAGTTCGACGCAAAGCTATAGCTGAGATCTTACCTATTAGCTAAATTCGATATGTAATTTTTGGTAAGACAATAGGGCAGACGCTACAATTTTTAACTAACTTTTGGTTCTTTGGGCAGTCCTAAAATTCTTTCAGCTACTATGTTTCTTTGAATCTGTGCTGTACCACCCCAAATAGTTTCTGACCTTGAGAAAAAAAATGACGCCTGCAACATGGATGCTGGATAGTTTTTAAGAACAGTCCGGTTGGCTAGTCCAGGGAGTGGTGATTCACCCGAATTTAAGCTTCCAGTAAGTATCTGTCCATTCATTCCTAATATGTCTATCGCTAGCTCCATGGTATCTCTGTGGTACTCTGACCAGTACATTTTATTCGTGGCACTTAAACCTGCAGCGGAGTTGTCGTTATTCAACGCAGAAGTAAGCGAACGTAATCCGTTTATTTGCATTATCTTTACTTTTGAGTAAGCTTTTGCGATTCCCTGACGGATTTTAGGATCAGTTATTTTGGAATTATTTTGCGCAGTCTTAATTATAGAATTAAGTTCTTTTTCAAATCTTCTGTGTCCGGTAGTGGCTGAAGTTCCGCGTTCAAACCCTAAAGTAGTCATAGCGACCACCCATCCGTTATTTACACCTCCTACAACGTTGTCTTTTGGGCATCTTGCATCCGTGAAAAATACTTCGTTAAATTCCGCACTTCCATCGACTTGAATTATGGGTCTGACTTCTATACCGGGTTGTTTCATCGGAACCAGCAAGTAAGAAATTCCTTTGTGTTTGGGGGCTTCTTGGTCAGTTCTAGCCAATAAGAATATGTAGTCTGCATGCTGAGCTTGAGTCGTCCATATTTTTTGACCGTTAATTACCCACTCGTCTCCGTCTAGGACTGCTTTAGTTTTCAAGGAAGCCAAGTCGCTTCCCGCATCTGGTTCAGAAAATCCCTGACACCATGCGATCTGTCCCGATAGTATCTTTGGAAGAAAATACTTCTTCTGTTCTTCGGTTCCCCACTGTAATATTGTGGGACCCACCAATGTATCGCCAAAAAAATCTGCCCTGATTGGTGCATTGGAATTGGCGAACTCTTCGTTTAGAACGACCAGCTCCATTAACGAAAGACCTTTGCCTCCATACTCCTTGGGCCACGATGCACATATCCATCCTCCAGCTTTAAGTTTTTCAACCCACTCTTTATTAAAGTCGGCCTTTTGTTCGTCAGTCATTTCAAAGTTGTCTTGTCCCCAGCCCTGTGGAAGGTTTTCTTTAAGCCAAGATCTCACTTCTTGTCGAAAGTTTTCAGTCTCTTTTGGGTAATTTAAATCCATAGATATATAGATTAGCTTAAAATCTTTGCCGATGAAAAAAATATTGTCAGTTAACCGATTGCAAGTTTAACTGTTTTTATTACCAATGCGACAACAGCAACTAATAGGTAAGCTCTCATAAAAAACATAGTCATCTTGAAAGTCAGTGATCTTGCAGGTTTATTTATCAGTGCCAAAGATGGCATGGACCATTTTTCTCTTAACTCAGTTCTAATTTGGCGCCTTTGAGAATAAGACAGTTTAGTTGGGCTTTCATTTTCTGGGTTTGAGCTAGTTTTATTGCCGAATATTTGTAAGGTTACAAACACTATGGCGACAGCTATTACCGAAATTAATGCAAACCAGACCAAAATAGATATGACGTTTACATTCGGAAATACCGTGTTTACAGTTATGACCAACGAAAGATCGATTAGAGAAAATACAATCACAGACGAAACGACATTTAACCAAAACGAGTTTACCCAAGGGCCAAGGAGTTCTTTGTCATTGCATAATATCAGCAAAAACACCAGTGCACTTGGCAACAGTATTCCGGCTAAAATCTGAACTGAATAAGTCACAAGACCAAGAGGCATCTGTGGGATTAAAACTAATCCAGCAGCTAACGCAATTTGTAGACTATAACTCGTATAAAATCCTTTTGCTTCACTGAATTTTTTGTGTAGCGAATGTCTTATGTTAAAGACGTCCCCATAAGCATAAGAGCTTGAAAGTGATACTGCGGCTGCACCCAATAGCGCAGCATCAATTAAAAGAATTGAAAATAGAGAACCGGCGAAGTTGCCTATTGTGTGGTCGAGTCCATTGGATACTCCCAATGCGCTTGTGAAATTATTGAAGTACTTAGAATGTGAAAATGCGAATGCTGTGGTGATCATAATCGCAATTGCTGCAACGTTAGTAATTACGGCACCAACAAAAGTGTCAGCTCTTTCGTATTTGAGCCACTTTGGAGTAATGCGCTTGTCTATAACGTTGGACTGCTGAAAAAACAGCTGCCATGGAGCTATTGTTGTACCGACAATACCCACTATCATCATTACAGCAGATGTTTTCCATCCCCCTAGTACGGTAGGAATGAACAATCCTTTTAAAACTGGATGCAAACTGGGCTTTGAAACTATGAGCAGCGGAAACTCCACAAGTGTTACTGCTATCAACAAGTACAAAATCCTTTCCCATCTTCTGAATGACCCTGAAATCGCAATTACAATCAAGATAAGAGCACTTATTGGCACTGACAAGTAGCTTTGAATACCAAAGTAGCTAAATCCTAAAGAAATACCGATGAATTCAGTCATAAGCGTTAAGAAATTTAACGCAAAAAGGTCTATGACTGAAAATAGTGCCCACCACTTTGAAAACCGCTCTTTAATCAGTCTACCGTGTCCTATTCCAGTCACTGCTCCGAGCCTTGCGACCATTTCTTGAGCTATCATAAGAACTGGTATAAGCAGAAATACCACCCAAAGCAGTGTAGCTCCATAAGTTTGACCGGTTTGAGCGTAAGTAGCAACTCCGCCTGCGTCGTTGTCACCGATCATTACTATAAGACCAGGTCCTGCGATAGCTGCAAATGCTATAAGTTTTTTAGTAAAAGATTTCGACGGTAGATCATCGTGCAAAGAAAGGCTTCCTAAAGCACCTTTTATAGTCTCCGAATCGGTTTGGTTTTTTCTTTTGTTATCTAATAGGTTAGGTTTCTTAACGGATTCTTTATTTCTGTCATTTAATTCAGATTGGGTAATAGCCTGGTGTTCGGTGTTCAGATGGTCTGTATTAAAGCTATGACCGATTTGATCTGAGTTGTTAAGATCACTTGGATTTAAGTAGGAGTCGTTTGCCATTCATCTTGGTCCTTTCTGGTTCAATATTCAATAACTGAACCTCCGGATTAAGTCCTAAGATGGCAAACTAATTTAGTTAAAGTATCCGGAGGTATAACAAGCTGAAGTTTTACTTGGGGGTTTTGACTTTGTCAACACTACCTCCTTTTTAATAAAATTAGAAACCTAAGAACGAGTTTAGAGACAACATTGCAACTGCCAATTTTGAGCTGTTGCTTGATCGATTAAGTAACCTTTTGGTAGCCTTAATGTCTCTTTTTATAATTATAACAGATATTTAATTCTTAAAAATCACCAAAAAGCTGTGGCTTTAGGAAGTCACTTGAACTGACCGGTCGCCTGCATGCAGTATCATCGCAGTAATTTAGATTTCTAAAAATAAAACGTTTAGATATAGAATTACGATCAAAGAAGGTATTTAAGCGAAGTCGAATCGAACCAGACAGATCATGTATAGCTACTGGCGGTCAACCAGTGCTCTTTTACGCCAATTATCGGGAACTAATTTGTCTAATATATCGTCTACCGTGATCGCTCCCACAAGCTTGTTGTCTTCGTCCACGACGGCTAGAGAATAAAGGTTGAAGTCGCTCATTAAGGTAACTACTTCAGGGAAATCCGCACCTGTAAAAATACTTGGAGTGTCGTGATGGAATGTTGAATCAATGGAATCGGCAGGGTCAAGTTTTACCAATTCTGCAATTCTCAGATGTCCAGCCAATGTACCTTCTTTTGTGATAGCAAAAATAGTGTCTAAGATTGTGGGACTTTGTTTTGAGATTTTAAGTATTTCAAGTAAATCAGACACTGTTTTTTCTTTGTTTACTGTTACTATTTCTGAGTTCATAAGTCCACCGGCAGTTTCTGCATTATATCCCAAAAGTTTTCTTAAATCTTGTTGTTTTGTAGTTGGGATCAATTTGAGGACAGGGTCGCGCCGTTCCTGATTGAGTTCTCCGATTAAATCAGCGGCATCATCTGGTTCCATATTCGAAAGTAGTTCGGCAATCTCTTCGTTTGAGCGCTTAGAAACTATATGCAGCTGGTGGTCTTCGTTTAGTTCTTCTATTACGTCTGCTTCCAACTCAATGTCTTCACCCACTGCATCTAAGATCTCTTCTGACTCCGCAGGATTGGCAGATTCTACAAGATCTGCTAATTCACTGGGATGAATTTCGGCCAGCTTCTTATGTCTTAACTTAAGCAGAGAAGTGGGAACATGATTCATAAATGGTTCGACGTTCAGAAAATCAATCTTATTATGGTCGTCAGAATTTGAATGTTTTAGCCTTAAGATTGATTTTATTTTTCCAGACCTAAACTGAATCACCGAACTTAAAAACCAGATATCAGCCGTGTGACTTATTTGAAGATCGTCTGCTTTAACCAAACTTGGATGGTGTTTTTCACTTATGTGTATGAGCTTATGGTTGAGGATATCTTTTGCTAAAAGTGCTTCTTTGGGTCTTCGCAAAAACGACTCATAGGCTTCGGGACTGTCGTAAGACAAAATAATTCCATCGTAGTTGATATCAGTCACGTATCTTATGGGTATAAAGTACTCTTGGCTCATAGACACCATCAATAGCCCGGTAATTGGCGGATATCCTTCAGAGTCAAATCTAGCCACGAAGTCAGTGACTGTCCCCAAGTCCTTTTTGTTGTCCTGCAGTATCTTTATTACCGAAAGATCGATAAGATCGTTTAATAGATACGAAGACGTATCCTCTATATTGTTTGTGGTCGGATTACTCATCTATGGTTAAAAGTAATTTTAATATATATGAGGACGAATTTCAAGAAGTTCTGTATAAACTTGGGCATTTTTTAATTTTTCAATCTGTTCTATATATTAAAACTACTTAAAGTAGAGTTAAAGTTCTATCGCACCCTATTTTTAGAACGTTGCTGTGCGTTTAAGACGACTTTTCTGATTCTCACATTTTTTGGAGTAACTTCAACGCACTCGTCTTCGGAGATAAATTCCAATGCCTGTTCCAAATTTAAAATTGTCGGCGGGGTAAGCTTTTCGAATACTTCCGAAGTCGAGGACCTCATATTTGTCAACTTCTTTTCTTTGGTTGGATTTACGTCCATAGATTCGGTTCTTGCATTTTCTCCTATAATCATTCCCTCATAGACTTCAGTTCCAGCAGAGATAAATATAACACCCCTTTCCTGTAGGGATAAAAGGGCATAAGATGTTGCAATTCCTTGCCTGTCTGAGATCAAAGATCCATTGCGCTTAATTTTTAAATCGCCTACATAGGGTTCATATCCATCAAAGATATGGTTTAATACTCCCGTACCTCTGGTTTCCGTTAGGAATTCATTTCTTAGGCCGATTAAACCTCTAGCAGGTATTTTATAGTCGAGTCGTATCCATCCGGAGCCGTGGTTAGTCATCTCTTTTAAAGTGCCCTTTCTTAAAGCAAGCAGTTGGGATACGATTCCCAGATAAGTTTCAGGAACATCTATCGTAAGTTTTTCAATTGGTTCGCATGTAACTCCGTTAATCTCTTTTGTTATTACTGTGGGTTTGCCTACAGTCATCTCAAAACCTTCGCGCCTCATGGTTTCAATCAGTACTGCAAGTTGAAGTTCGCCCCTTCCTCTAACTTCAAAAGTTTCAGGTTTATCCGTCGTAAGAACCTGAATTGAAACGTTTCCTATCGTCTCCTGATCGAGTCGATCCTTGAGTATTCTGGAAGTTAACTTCGAGCCATCTCTTCCGGAAAATGGTGAAGTGTTAATTCCTAGGGTCATTGCCAAAGAAGGTTCGTCTACCGATATTGCAGGCAGAGGTTCTGGAAAATCTAAATCAGCTAAAGTCTCTCCTATTGTAATGTCTTCTATACCAGCAACTGCGGCGATTTCTCCTGGACCTGCCGTATCTGTAGAAATGCGTTCAAGACCCTTGGTTGTATAAAGTTCAGAAATCTTTACCGTTTGATTGGTCCCGTCAATCTTGAGCCAGGCCACGGACGATCCTTTTTTAACGTAACCGTTTTTAATCCTAATTAATGCAAGCCTTCCAAGATACAAAGATGCGTCCAGGTTTGTTACCAATGCCTGAAATTTCTTGTCAGGTTCAAAATGCGGAGGTGGTATAGTGTCCAATATTTCTTCGAACAATGGGGTTAAGTCGGAACCCGTTGAATTTTTATCCTTGGAACACCACCCGTTCCGTGCACTACAATACAGTATCGGGAATAAAATTTGATTTTCATCGGCTCCTAAATCCAGAAACAGCTCTTCAACCTCGTTGACTACTTCTGTAATTCTGGCATCTTCGCGATCAACTTTGTTTATAACTACTATAACTGGAAGGTGCTGTTGCAATGCTTTTCTTAGTACAAATCGCGTTTGAGGAAGCGGGCCTTCGGAAGCATCGACTAATAAGAGTACACCATCTACCATTGTTAGTCCGCGTTCTACTTCTCCTCCGAAATCTGCATGACCGGGAGTGTCGACGATGGTAATTGTTGTATTGTTATAGACGACTGAAGTATGTTTGGCAAGAATTGTAATTCCTTTTTCCTTTTCCAGGTCGTTTGAGTCCATAATTCTGTCTTTGACTTCTCCGCGACTCGATATAGCACCAGTTTGAATAAGCATCTTATCCACCAGGGTGGTTTTCCCATGGTCAACATGGGCAACTATAGCTATGTTTCTCAAATCTTGTCGTATTCCGATTTCTTTTGTCATAAATTTTAATCTTTTATTTATAGTTTTTTATTTATAATGTTTTATTTTTAATATTGCGCTGTAGAAGTTTAATTTGAAGTATTGTTCTAATTAGAAATTTTAGTAGTGACGACTGTTAAAAGTACTTTAGAGTATACGTTTAAAATTTAGATAAGTTGATTGAGAAAAGCTGAGAGTAACTGGTTACACGTTGCAGAATAATTTAACTAAATGAACCTTATGAACGTCGAGTTTTACTTTTTAAGCCATGTCTTGATTAGTTATAAAGGTAATTTCTTGAAGCATTCTAAACTTTCTAATCAGTAATTTTGCATATTAGCCCAATTTAAGAAAACAAAATATCTAAATTTCTTAGCCATTTAAATCGAATTCTTCTAATATAGAATTCTTTTAATATAGAATTCTTCTAATACTGTGTGGAAAATATATCGCACTTAATCTTATTCTGATATTTATAGTTTATTCTTTCAAAAAAGATTTTAATTTACACTATGATTATTATACTTCAAATTGATTAATTTTAAATTACCAATTGGTTTTTGGAGAACTTACCATATGCAATCGGTAAATTATCAATTGAATTGATTCGTTCAATAAGTCATAAGAAATTAAATGGATGAGAAACTTGAGAGGAAGTCTACCTTACAATTGTACTCAAGAAGAGAAATATTCCCACATCTCTTCCTAATTTGTTTGGCACCGATATGTTAAAATATATAAGATCTTTTTTGCATACGGTCTTTTGCCGTGGTTTATTAATCCTTAAAATTTAATTCAAACGAATGTTTGAAATCGGTCGTTTCCTTATCGATTCTTATGGGATAAACTTATAATTTATAATTATGATACATGACTCAATCGATATTCTCCAAAAACCTTTTCCTACCTTTGCTAGTCAAAGAAGTCAAGTTTTGATCTTTAAACCAGCAAAAGAAGTTTGGAATATTGTTGGGCAGGCATCTAGGCTTCCCGAATGGTTTCCCGGTGTAAAATCAGTGACGATAAGTGAAAACCGAAGACAGATGGTAACTGATGCTGACTTTGTAATAAATGAAACTATTTTGATGGCTGACCCAGGTTTGATGAGATTCCAATACTCTATAGGAATGCCCTTGATAAAACATCACATTTCGACCATCGACGTAATTGAAGTAAGTGACAGTTCGTGTGTTTTGATTTATTCGGTTGATGCGGAACCAGCTACCATGGCACTAGTCATAGCCGGTGCGGGATACAATGCTATTAGATACCTAAAAGCTAAGGTGGAAAATAATTTAATTGAATGATTGAGTGCTTTCACGGCGTCGGACGGTAAAAAGATTGGATATAGGGAACTTATTTTAAAACTTTGGATAAGCTAAGTCACGCAAGTTTAAACAGATGATAAGTGAAGAAGTGAAACTGAGTGGGCGAGGGGGGACTTGAACCCCCACAAAGTTGCCTTTACAGGAACCTGAATCCTGCGCGTCTACCAATTCCGCCACTCGCCCTTTACTTAAAATACTTTAGCTTAAATTTCACGGTGATTAAAAAAGTTCTGGAATGGACCTCATATGGACGATATACAATCTAGAATTGTAATCTAGGATATTTTATGGGACTATTTCAGTTTGAAAAAAAGCTTGAAGGTTTAGTAGAAGGTACGTTCGCAAAGGTCTTTAAGGGTGGACTTCAGCCTGTCGAAATAGGCAGAAAGCTGACCCGAGAAATGGACTTAAAGCGACAGGTCGTACCTAACGGTGTTTTGGTGCCGAATGTATATGTAATTAAACTTTCATCCGAAGACGCAAAAAGGTTCAGCACTTTTCAGGCTGCACTTATTAGAGACTTAATCGAAACGGTAAGAAATCATGCCAGACAGGAACACTATTTATTTGTAGGTACTGTAAGGATCGATATGGATGTGGACGAAGAACTCCAAGTGTCCAGATTTTATATTGACTCTGAAGTTTTAGCAAATAAAGATGGACTTCCCGGGGCATCGTTGGTTAGCCCAGACGGGACCAGATATATTATCGGAACCGCTCCGCTAGTTATCGGACGATTGCCAGAGTGCGACATTGTTATAAGTGACACTAAAGCTTCCCGAAGACACGCTGAGTTCCACAGAGCTGGTAACGACGTTGTACTGCTGGATTTGGGCTCGACTAACGGAACCAGGGTTAACGGAGCTTTAGTCTCCAGACAGAGACTCAGTGACGGAGACGAAATAACTATTGGTTCTACTTCTTTTTATTTTCAGGTTTTTTAATTCATGTCACACTCGCTAATTCAAGTATTAACATGGATATTTTTGGCTGTGTTATGGATATTTTTTATTCGTGCAATAAGAATTGTATGGGTAGAAGTTAAACAACAGCGGAAAGCTTTAGAGGATGCTGCGGATCGACTTGCAAAGGCGTCGGGTTCCCGTCTTGCTCCACTAAAATTTCGAATCATCGATCCCGAAGATTTGGCTGGGACAAGTTTCGAACTTGTGGATAATGCAACAATCGGCAGATCAAATACCTGTACGATTCCCATAGGATTTGATGATTTTTCTTCGGCCGTGCATGCAAGAATCTTCGTAAAAGATGATAAATTATTGATTGAGGATTTACAGTCTACAAACGGTACGTTTGTG
Organism: Actinomycetes bacterium; assembly: GCA_021791915.1. GTDB lineage: Bacteria > Actinomycetota > Acidimicrobiia > Acidimicrobiales > JABEUL01 > JAJZNL01. The sequence goes on from JAJYVQ010000013.1 coordinate 15,673, forward strand.
AACGAAAAAGAGGTAGTGAGACCAACCAGCATTGAACGGGGAGATATTGTTCAGGTAGGAAACACGATTTTTGAGGTCTACAGATAGTGGATATAGATTTTGGAGCTTATACCGATACTGGAAAAGTTCGCGAAATTAATCAGGATAGGGCCTTGGCCACTAAAAAACTATTTGCTGTTGCAGACGGTATGGGGGGTCATGTGGGTGGTGAAGTAGCGGCGGAGCTTGCTTTAGAAGAGCTTGTAAATTCTTTTAAGACAGATCCGACTGGTAGAGGTCTTGCTGCAGCGATTAGGGGAGCAAATCTTGCGGTTTGGACTAAGGGTATGGATGAACCGAACTTAAGGGGTATGGGTACAACTTTAACGGCGGGTACTATAATAGAAGCCGATGGTATGACAACTCTGCATATCAGTCACGTTGGGGACTCGAGAGCTTATATATTAAGGCAGGAAGAACTTACACAGCTGACTTATGACCACACTGTGGTAGAAGAGCTGATACGACAGGGTAAGCTGTCGCAAAGTCAGGCGCAGGTGGACAAAAGGAGGCATACTTTAACGCGGGCACTGGGAGTTGAGCCCAGTGTCACGGTTGATTCATTTGATGTCGAACTCGAACGGGGAGATGCAATATTATTATGCTCTGACGGTTTGTCTAATGAGCTTTCCGAAAATGAAATTGTAACGTTGCTGTCTTCTCCTCGGACGGCAGTTCAAATCGCAGAAGACCTTGTAAGGGTGGCAAAAGCACACGGTGGAAAAGACAATATAACTGCCGTTGTGGTGTTTGTCGACAAAACGGCTCAGAATATTTCATCTACTGCAGGGATGTTGCACAATTCGAAGGATACCAATACTGCCTTTGGACCTATTAACCTCGTGGAAAATTCTGAAGTTTCACTGAAAAAAGATGTAATAGATAACCTAGAATTATTAGATAGTGGAAGTGTAGATGAAGCCACGCTTCTCGATTTTCCAGTCCAAAACATTGATGGAGGTAGGCAAAAAAACGATTCAGGTCCATCCGGTTCACAACCAATTGCGACACAAGATTCCAAAGACAAACAAAATATCAGCGAAGCCCCAAGTGCCCTTTCGACTACTGTAGACGAAAATAAAAAGCCTAAGACTATCAGCGAGAACTACAGATTAAAGAATCGCAATTCATTAATCTATGATTTGTCCGACGATACTGAAGAAACTGAAGTTTTCAAAACAAAAGTACCGTTATTAACTTTCAGAACAGTCTTATTTTTTGCTTTGTTTGTAGCAATTGGTTTGAGCACTTATGGAACGGTCAAGTGGTTTTCGGATAACTCTTATTTTGTGGGACTGGACGGAAAACAGATTGCGATTTTCCACGGCAGGCCTAACGGTTCATATTTTTTTAAGCCTAAGCTGATGGCTGATACTAGTCTTACAGCTAATGATGTACTTCCAGAGCAGGCATCTGCACTAAAACAGGGAGTCGAAGTTACCTCACTTAATCAGGCATACCAGTTAATCGATCTTTTGAAAACACAACGGATTAAAATGGGTTTAGGTGGAGATACTACTACAACTACCACCATACCTTATTCGCAACTATTAACGACACCCACATAATTATGACACAATATTTAACATTTAAAAATCTAACATTTAAAAATCTAAGGTTGAAGCATATTACCTTGAAGTACAATTTATTGAAATTTGTTGAAACCTTTAACTTTAAAACTACGGACTGGGCTTACTAATGATCGACAAAAGGCTACATATAATAGCAATAGTTTTTTTGGTTTGTTTTGGAATACTTTTTCTGCAATTGAATAACTTGCAATTTAAAAGTGCTTCAAGTTTAGTTAATTCAAAATATAATCCAAGAAAGTTTACAAAACAGATCTATCTTCCAAGAGGGGAGATTTTGACTTCAGACGGTCAAGTTTTGGCGGAGTCAGTGCCAGTTAAAGACAACTTCAAATACTTGAGAGAATATCCATATGGTTCTCTTTTTGCTGACATTACGGGTTATGACTCAATATATTATGGAACTTCTGGCGTTGAAAACTACTACGATTCGATACTATCTACTCATAACTCGCCTTCAGGGTCCTTGAACGGTCTGTTAACTACTGGACCTACTACAGATAACGTAGTATTGACTTTAAATACTAAGCTTCAGCAGATTGCCCAACAAGCAGTTTCAAAGTATCAACTAGGGGCCGTAGTGGCAATCGATCCTGCTAATGGGGATATTTTAGCAATGTACGGTACTCCTACTTATAACCCAAACCTATTGGCTCAACATAATATTGCCGCCGAGAAGCAAGCTTATCAGGCTTTAGATCCTACTTCTCCGACGACACCGTTGCTGTCCGTAGCATACCAACAACGATATGCTCCTGGGTCAACTTTTAAAGTAATTACTTCGTCAGCTGTATACGATCACGATCCGAGCCTTGCTACACACAACTATCCTGCTGTTACCCAAATTCCACTTCCCGATACTACCCGAACGTTGCACAACTATGCATATGAAAGTTGCGGTGGTCAAATGCCAGTACTCCTTGAAGTCTCGTGTGACACTGGATATGCACAGCTCGGACTTGCTTTAGGTCCACAAAATATGGCAACCGAAGCTAATGGCTTCGGTTTTAATCAGGTTCCCCCTATAGATCTTCCAAACGCAGCAGTGTCCTATTTCCCGTCGGCGGCAAGTTTCTCTAATCAACTTCCTTTTTTGGCATATTCAGCAATAGGACAGGGGAATGTTCAGGCAACATGTTTGCAGATGGCAACTGTGGTAGCTGGAATTGCAAACGGTGGTGTGATGATGACCCCCCACGTTATGGATAAGATTGTAAATTCATTAGGGCAGACTGTTCAGAAATATGTACCAAAACCGTGGAAGTTTGCCACGAGTGCCACTACTGCAGCATCTGTAACATCTGATATGGAACTAGTGGCAGAAGGCGGAACAGCTGCTGGACTTTTTCCTCCTGGGCAACATATCGCAGCCAAAACAGGTACTGGACAGACGGCAGCTGGTGCTGGTTCAAACAACTGGCTTGAAGCATTCGGTCCCAATACTGGAACGTCTAGGCCTCCCGTAGCGGTAGTGGCTGTGGTCCCTTATTATCAGGGCCTCGGAATTTATACGACAGGTAATCAAATAGCTGGACCAATTGTGAGCCAAGTTTTAGAGGCAGCCGTAAGCATGGGACTATAACGAGTGAAGATATAGAAAAATAATTTAAAAAATTACCTTAATGAATTATATTTTATGGCTTTTCTTTTAATATTTAATAAGGGTTTCAAATTGAATGACAAATAACAACAACAGTAGTAATAATAGAATTGTATTGAATAGGTATGAATTGCAGTCTCAAATTGCACGGGGCGGCACTGCGAGAGTCTATTTGGCCAAAGACCTAAAACTCGACAGGCAAGTTGCAGTAAAAATGCTTTTTCCTGAACTATCTGTTGACAGTAGTTTTGTAGAGAGATTTAGAAGAGAAGCACAGGCTGCAGCAAACTTAAATCATCCAAACATCGTTTCCGTGTATGATTGGGGGGAATTTGAGAGCACTTATTTTATCGTGATGGAATATGTAGACGGTAAGTCACTTTCTTCGAAACTCCGAACCGAAGGACATCTGAATGTCATAGAAGCTGCATTCATTGGTTCTTCAGTAGCTGCAGCGTTAGCCTATGCTCACGGTCACGGTGTAATCCATCGGGATATAAAACCAGGTAATGTTCTTATTACTTCTGATAACAGGGTAAAGGTTACAGACTTTGGTATAGCAAGAGCAACAGGGGTAGACGAAAATCTAACTCAAACAGGGTTGGTTATGGGCACAGCGACATACTTTTCTCCGGAGCAAGCCCAGGGGCACGGATCGGACGGTAGAAGCGATATATATTCTCTCGGAGTAGTACTGTACGAGATGGTAGGCGGAAGACCGCCTTTTACAGGGGATACACCTGTAGCTATAGCTTTAAAACATGTAAAAGACGAAGTACCTCCACTGAGATCGCTCGCTCCTGATATTCCCGATTCATTTGAAGCGATAGTAAACAAGGCAATGAATAAGGATGCAGATCAAAGATACGTAAGCGCTGGGGAGTTGGCAGACGATTTGGACCGATTTAGGTTGGGCAAACCAGTTGCTGCTATTGATACTCCCACCACCGTTGTAAATATGGGTGGTAGCGACTCTTTGACACGAGCCGTATCGGAAGTAGACGGTACACCAGCCGATGCCAAATCTTTAAGAAAACCCATCCGGGTTGAAACCGCACCCCCAAAATCCAAAACTCCCATTTATGCTGCTGTTATCGCAGTGTGCTTTTTGATTTTTCTTATTCTGGCATATTTTGGTGGAAGATCTTTGGGTTATTTTGGAGCACTACAGTCATTTAACGTTCCTGAAGTAAGCAACTTATCTCTTTCTCAAGCTGAACAGGAACTAGAAGCAAATGGGCTTAGGTATTCAATAGTACGTTATTACAACGACGCTTCCGTTGGTACGGTATTTGCTCAAAATCCATCTAATTCAAAAGTGACTCGAGGTGATCTCGTAACTTTAGAAGTATCAAAAGGGGCACCTCTTGATACTGTTCCCTCAGTTGTTGGACTACAGTTAATTGACGCTCAGGATGCTTTGCGTAAAGCAGGTTTTAAAGTGACTTTGCAGGGAGAATCATCTACTCAACCTGCCTACCAAGTTCTGCACCAAAGTTCAAGAGCAGGCAGTTCATTGCCCAAAGGAGATACTGTTACTATTACCTATTCGGATCCAAATGCTTCGGTATCTGTTCCCAATTTATACGGGTTGCCAGAAAATCAAGCTTCATATCAGCTGGGTCAGAAGAATCTTGCAGTAGGAACTATTACTCAGCAAGCCTCCCAAACCGTACCACAGGGTTATGTTATTTCAACTCAACCTACTCCAAATACAGTCGTGGATATAAATACTCCCATAAACCTTGTTGTGTCCAGCGGACCTTCATCGGTAATCATTCCTTTAGTGCAGGGATCAAGTCAGTCAAGTGCGGTATCGGAATTGGAAGGTGCACCGTATAATTTTGCCCTAACGATAATTCAAACAGTTACATGTGCCCAGGATTATGGGATTGTGGTGGGTCAGTACCCATCGGGTGGAGCCACTGCTGTACCCGGACAGAGCGTAAGCATTACAGTCGGCGTATCTCCGAATTCAACGCCCACATCTTCGATTTCAGGGACTACTTCTTCTACGTCGACTTCTACTTCGACCTCCACTTCCACTTCCACTTCCACTTCTACTACACCCAATACGACAACTACTTATCCCAATGGAGGTTATTACTGTCCGGTCCCATAGATAACACTATTTTATGGGAGTAGTTGGAGGTAGTTTTATTTTAACTGTCTGGTCCAGTAGATAACACAGTTTAAAAAGTAATTTTTCAAAGTAAATTTCGACTGGATGGTTAAGCTAACAGTCGATGAGGTTTCTATTTAAAGTACTGTGTAAAATTTTAGATCTGTATGGCTGTAACTGTATTACTGTAGCTGAATGGCTGTAACTGTCTGACTTGTAATTAATAAATTGAAAGAAAATTATTTAACAGTTTGTATCCGACTTTAGTAAAAAGAGATTCAGGATGAAACTGTACTGAATGCAACGGCAACGAGTTGTGCGATAGCCCCATAATAAGGTCATCGTCGGTAGTTGCGGTAATTTTTAATTCACTGGGAACCGTTTCGGAGTCGACTACTAGGGAGTGATATCTGGTTGCCAAAAATGGGCTTTCAAGTTCCTCAAATATTCCGATTTTCTCGTGAAAGATATTGGAAAGCTTACCGTGAACTACGGTGGGAGCTTGAACTATAGATCCTCCAAAACAAACTGCCAGACTCTGATGTCCCAGACATACTCCCAGTAAAGGGGTTTTTAACTCTTGTCCCAACACCCTTATAACATCGATTGAGATGCCCGCATTCTCGGGCCTTCCGGGTCCAGGTGAAATTATCACTTTATCGAATTTCATTTCCGCAAGTTGAGACACTTCAGCTTTGTCGTTTCTGACCACGTAAGAGTCAGCACCTAACTCACCAAGTTCTTGAACCAAATTATATGTAAATGAATCGTAGTTGTCTATAACCAACACTTTCTGGGCCATATATACAACTTTAGTCAAACGAACTAGCCAAATAAGTAGGTCAATTAAATTTGTAGCATAAATAGTGCTTTAACTACTATAAAAACGAGCTATCTATGTGCTTAAATTGTTTGCGACATTGTTTAACTACTGGTTTAATTATGAAGGTGTGATTTTATACATTGTATTGATTAACAGCGGCCTAAACTTTATTTGATAGATTCTTAGGCGGTAATTTAACTAGACTGTTGATATATTGTTTTTTAGAAGTTAATAGAAATGGCAAACACTAAAAGTAAATCAGATAAAGATAGTTCAGGCAAAAAAAGTAGTCGTAGTACGGTTTATCAGACGGGCAGGTATACTCCAAAGAATCCTCAGTCTAAAAAGCATTCGCCACGATGGTACGGACCAGTTTGTTTAGCTATTATTGTAATATCACTACTGGCGATTATTGTAAATTACACTTCCAGTATCCTTCCGGGCAGTCCTTCCAATTGGTACTTGATTGGAGGCGTAATCGGAATGGCTGCGGGTCTTATGGCTTTGATGAACTATAAGTAGTCAATACACAAATTGTTTTTCTGCAAAACCTTCTTTAGCTTGAAAGTTTTGCAAGAATAAATCCGATATATATTACGATGAGATTTAATACAAGCCATAAGAAAGTGGTAATAGTAAGAATATTTTTGTCAGTATTTTTATTGGCTGGTTTGATTTTTAACTTTACGATTATTAAAGCGGAAGCATCAGGAATACTGCCTCCAAATAATCCGGCATCTAATGTTCCACCAAATCCAAATTTCAATAACTACTGCAGTTATACTGGCAGTCAAGACAATTCCGTAGGGTGCTATTTAGCTGCGCTTACTGCAATCGACAATGCGATATTGGGTGAAGGGTCGACTCCATTGGATATGCCAAGCAACTTTTTGTCGTTAACATATCCCCAGCAGTTATATGTAATCTCGAATGAAGAAAGAGTAGCAAGAGGTTTGACTCCGATAACAGGAATTACTTCCCAATTAGACTCGGCCGCACAAACTGCAGCTGACAACTCTCAAGACCCTGTTGCTCCTTCTGGTTACAATTATACCTCTTGGGGTTCGAATTGGGCGGGAGGACTGCCTTCAGCTTTGGCTTCTGACTACATGTGGATGTATGAAGATGGACCTGGTGGAGGAAATTTAGACTGTACTTCGACGAATACCAGTGGATGTTGGGGGCACCGGGACAATATATTGGGCAGTTATCAGTGTAATCCCTGCAGTCAGGGAGATGGATATTCTAACAATCCAGCTCCGATAGACGGGCAGGTCTACTCCCCAAGTTATACGGAGCTGTTCGTGGGAGACGACTTCGGACAGCAACTTAGTTATACGTTTACGTGGAGCCAAGTTTTGGCAAATCTAGTACCAAGCCCATCAGTTTCTTCACTTTCAACCCAAAATGTGGTTTCTGGCCAACAGGTTACAATATACGGTTCAAACTTGACTGACACAACTGAAGTACTGGTTGGGACTAATATCATTACCAACTTTACTCAGGTTTCATCTTCTCAAATTAGTTTTAGCGTACCGCAGATTGCCAACGGAAGTTACACTGTTCAAACTCTTACACCTGGAGGAATTTCAAATTCAACTTCAAGTTCTGAACTAACGGTCGGACCGATTCCGAATCCCCCAACAAATGTCTACGCAGTTGCGGGCAATCAACAGGCAACGGTAACCTGGACCGCTCCGACCAGTGCGTCGCCAATAACTGGATATACCGTTAGCATTTATTTAGGAAATGTGCTTCAAACTACGGTAAACGTCAGTGGAACTCCTCCCAACAACTTTATATCTGTGGGGTCTTTGACTAACGGACAAAGTTATACTTTTGAAGTAAGCGCAACAGATGTATACGGTTCTTCTAGTAACTCTTCGGTTTCAAACTCGGTAATCCCGTCTACTTCGTCTTTACCTCAGGTGGCTGAAGTTTCTCCTGGGTCTGGTCCAATAACTGGCAACAGCACCGTGACTATCTTGGGAGTGAATTTTAATGGCACCACGGGAGTTAATTTTGGTTCTATTGCAGCCGTATCATTTAGTGTTATATCTAATACTGAAATTACCGCTGTGTCGTCGGCAGTTAGCTCTCCAGCAACTGTCAACGTGGAAGTTGTCAATTCGTCTGGAACTTCTTCCACTTCGACTCAGGATCAGTTTCAGTATTTAAGTGGTAGCCCTTACTTTCCTTTGACGCCATTTAGAATAATGGATACTCGTCCTTCAAGCGGATACAACTATGCAGGCCAGGAAATGTTGCCAAATCAGGTCGATCCGTTAACAGTTGTAGGTACTTTTGGGACACAGTCGGTTCCTACTAATGCATCTTCAGTCGTATTAAATGTGACTATAACCGATGCACAATCTACTGGAGGCTTCCTTACTATTTATCCTTACGGAAGCAGCGAACCTACAACTTCTAATATCAATTGGAATGCAGGGCATACAAAAGCGACATTGGTTATAGTAAAGGTAGGGAGTGGTGGTCAGATAGACATTGCCAACGGACCAATTGGATCTACTGATGTAGTAGTAGACGTAATGGGGTATTACGGTCCTTATGTTTCCGCTACTGACCAAGGAGCTTTTGTATCACTAAATCCCGACAGACTTATAGACACAAGGCCAAACAGTGGATTTGAAGGTTCCGGTCAAACTTTGAGCGCTGGTAGTACGACCAATTTCCAGATAACTGGGGTTGGGGATTTACCCTCGGCGGGAGTTTCAGCGGTGGTCTTGGAAATAACGGTAACTGATACTAGCTCAAATGGTGGATATTTGACAGTATGGCCCACTGGTCAGACACAGCCAGAGACATCTGTAGTTAATTGGTCACAAGGAGAAACTATCGCAAACCGGGTTGTTGTGGGTGTGGACCAAAGTTCATCTAACTACGGGCAAATCAGTGTCTACAATCCTTTTGGAACAACTGATCTGGTCGTGGATGTAGAGGGATATTTTACCGCTCAGTCAGTATCCCCTGGATCTTTAGACAGCCAAATCGGGTATTTCAATCCGATCGTTCCGTTTAGAGTTTGTGATACACGGGCGAATACAAACAATCAATGCACTGGAGATACCCTTACCTCTACTAATCAACAAATTACTATTAATATAGCTGGATTGTCTTCGGGCTCAAGTTCAGTGCCGTCTGATACATCCGCCACCCCTCCAGTTGCGGTTGTAGCAAATATAACTGCGGCAAATACAACTCAATGGTCGTTTCTTACCGTTTGGCCAACCGGTCAAAGTCAGCCAGGAACTTCCGATTTAAATTGGACTGCGGCGATTTGGGCTACATCAAATATGGATGAAGTTCTTTTGGGTGGCGGACAGCTTAATATCGCAAATCCCTTCGGTTCAACCGATGTGATTGTAGATGTGTTTGGCTGGTACTCGTAGTTTTAATTTTGGTAATATAATCAGAGGAAGGTTGTTTCTGATTTATCGGTTACCTTCAGAGTTTAACTATGCAAGCGATCTGATTACCGTTACTACTTTTCCAAAAATCGTCACGTGTTGCTGATCCAAGACTATCGGTTCGTAGTCTGTGTTAGCGGGTTTTAAAATTACGTTTTTGTTTTCCCTGAAATAATATTTTACGGTTGCTTCGTCGTCATTTATCGAGGCAACGACTATTTCCCCTGCATTGGCCGCATTTTGGGATCTTGCAATTACTAGATCTTTGTTCAATATTCCAGCATTTATCATCGAATTTCCTCTGACGTGAAGCCCGAACATCTGACCCGACCCCACTACATCTTTTGGAAGATTTATATATTCTTCGATATTTTGTTCGGCAATGACTCCCGTACCAGCAGCTACCGATCCAAGTATTGGAATGTTTAAGAGACCTCTTATTGGTGTTGTATTTAGTTCTGAAATATTTAAAAATGACTGTCCTGAAGTTAATTCGCCCGAAGACAGGGTTTCCTCAGATTTTACAGGGTCTGCGTCGCCAGTTTCTTGAAATTGGAGGTTTGGCCCAAAGTTAACCTTAATGGCTCGTGGCTTGGATGGATCTCTCACCAAATAACCGTTGTTTACCAGGGTATTCAGGTGTGAGTGAACCGATGAAGCTGATGACAAATTAACATGTTTTGCTATCTCCCTTACGGATGGTGGGTAACCGTTTGACTTAACATAATCATTAATATAGTTGAGTATTTGCATCCGCTTTTCCGTCAAGATTTTGTCTACAATCCTCTTATCATCGGTCCTGTCTCCTAAAGGTTTGTTAGCCATATTCTTATTCCTTTCCCGAAAATCTGCTTAAATACCAAGTTACTATATTTTTTTACAAAAAGCAAACATTTGTTCGAAAAATTCGCCATTTTCGAACACTTATATGTTATACTATTGTTTAGAACATATGTACGATGAAAGGAGAAGTATTTTGGCTAAATCAAATGGTATAGATGCAACAGGGGCCATACAACGAGGGACAGTAGGATATTCGCTAAAGTCAAAGCGACCACTGCCAAGTATTGTTTCTGACTATTGCGAAGATTGTGAGCAAACGTTTGATGGCTCGTTAGCTTTAGATCTGATGGATAGGACTAGTAGTTACATGTCGAGACGTTCGGACAATTACCGTTCTTCAAGAACCAGTCAAAAGGCGATTTCATCACAAGGTAGGGTTATTTACTTAAATCGTCAACGACCGATTGTTAAGGAGCCAAATTCTGCCGGTTTATCGCCGATCATAGCAAGTAGAAATTTATATGAACAAAATAGTAATTTAATAGAAAGCTTCTTTAGGGTAACTAAAACAGCGCTACAAACTAAGACAGCAAAACTCGTGGTTTTCGTTCTCGGTGTTTATATGTTATTGTTCGGACCCAGTTATTTTTCAAATACCTTGAGTGGTCAGTCTCCACAAATTCTTAGCCACCCAGTTGTAATCACGGTTAAACCTGGTGATACGGTTTGGTCGATAGCATCAAAACTTGAACCGAACTCAAATATCGGCCCGTTGGTTGCTGAAATTGAATCGCAAACTCACTCAGACAGTTTATATCCCGGAGAAAAAATAGTTCTTAAGTAACTGCAACTGTTTATGTATTAAAATAAAGATTGTATGCGATGTCCAACTTGTGGAGAAGATGACGATAAGGTAGTGGATTCCAGATCCATTAAGAACGGATCTGGAATTAGGCGACGACGACAGTGTCTTCAGTGCCAGCATCGATTTACAACATATGAGTATTTGTTGCCACAGTATCAGGTTATTAAAAGGTCAGGGGCAAAAGAACTGTTTGATGAAGAAAAAATTGTTTCTGGTATTACAGCAGCTTGCAAAAACCGCCCTGTGGACGAGTCTGTCATCAAACAGATGGTCGAAGAGATAGTAGACAAGATCTTCGCTGAGACTTTTGTGGCTCATACAAAAGATATCGGGTTGATGGTATTAGAGGGTCTTAGGGCAGTGGACAACGTCTCTTATATGAGATTTGCAAGTGTTTATAAAGGATTCAACGATTTAGAAGATTTCAATAAGGAGCTGTCAAATCTTTAGTGAAATTCGGGTTCTTTTTTCAAAGTGTTTTTTATTCGAGTGCTTTTTGTTCGAGTGCTTATTGTATGACCTCTTGGCTGAAATGTTCGAAACTGAGCTTATTTGATATTATTGTCACATAATCTCAATTGAAATTACCAATTGAAATTATCAATTGAGATTACCGATTGGAAGACCTAATTTGTGTAAATATAGCAAGAAGATGTAAAAATGTTAAGCATGATTAGAATACAGTCTGGACCTGCCCCCAAAAAGTTGACACTTCATTTACATAGCTTTTTCTAATTCTAACTCTTCAAATTCTTGTGGTGTCAAATAATTTAAAGATCCGTGTATTCTTTCATTGTTGTACCAATTTATCCAACTAAATATTT
>JAJYVQ010000155.1 GCA_021791915.1 Actinomycetes bacterium
ATGCTCTCAATATCTCGAGAACCAGATATCGATTCTGCAGCTATCGTTGCAGCAGTAGCACCAGCAACTTGACCACCAATCCCGTCAAATACAACTACCCACTGCTGACCAATGGGACAATTCATAATTGCTACCCCAGAAGTTTGTGGTCCAAGAATCCAAGGACCAACCACTAATCGGTCTTCGTTGTTTTGTCTGACACAACCTTTGTGTGTTGCAACAAAAGCCTTCAACTCAATCATCCGCACTCCCTTACTTGCATTTTTAATGCCCTGCTAAAACTTACTTCCGAATTGATTGAAACTTCAACTTCACCAGTTCCTGTAACGGATTTTCCATTTATATATGTCCCATTTGTAGATGAATAATTGCGAATTAACAATTTTCCACTTGCATTAAGCCTGAGCGAAGCGTGACGTCGGCTAAGCGTAACAAATTCCTGTAAGTTATCTTTAAACGGGCCTACTTCTCTACCTATATCTAACACATCACCCTGCTTCAAAGTATATGAGCCCCAAGGAAAGTCCAAAAGTACAGAATAGTCTTTGGAATCCGTTACTGATGATTTCAATAAAGTGGGTTCGATAATATCTCCGCAAACAGTGCACAATATCGACCCTTCAATGCTCTTTTTATGATCACATTTTCTATTATCTTTTGAGCTATCAGAAACTACTTCAACACTAGGGGTGGCTTCTTCGTTGGTGCTAATGCTATCGAGGTCGCTATCTTTAAATTCAACTAATTGAGAAACAACGACTTTCCAACCGCATGCCAAACAAAATTGCTGGGCAGTTCTTACTAGACTTTTACAATGAGGGCAAACTAAGGTCTCCATGACACGTTTTCCAGAGAAATGCCAATTTCGGCAAGTTGACGTTCAATAAGTCGCAGATCTCCTCTTTGAGGGATTCCTATTATTTCTATTGAGTCATCATCAATTTCTAACTGTATTCGGCGAGATTTAAAATTAACATTGAAACGTTTCGCACCAAGAGGTGTAAGTAAAATGAAGGGCTGATTATTTGACCCTCTCCAAGATTCATTTGATATCATTCTGGGATTATATGGTTCTGGAATCAATACGTCCAGCCGTTCTATAATATTGGCATAGTTTTCTCTTAAAAATTGTTCATTAAAACCAGAGTAGCAAATTATATCTATTTCTTTACGAGACAAGAACTCAGACTTACGAAGTCCATCGATTAACTCCATTAACGCATCTGGCTGCTGAAATGGTTCACCACCGCTAATTGTGACACCAGCTATTTTCTCATCTGTATAAATTTCAATTTTATCAATAATTTCTTTTATCTCATAATTTATGCCTGCCTGAGGATCCCAAGTGTCATGCGACATACACCCTGGACATCGAAGAGTACAGCCTTGAAACCATATTCCAAGGCGTTGACCAGGTCCAAGTACGGTTACGGGATAGTAGATTCGAGACAAACGAACGACTGTCATTTTAATTCAACTTTCGGACCTGACAAATCTTCACTCACTGAAATTACTGAAAGTGACTTACCTGCGGTGGCATCAATTGCAAATAGCGCTCGCGCCAACGGATTCACGAAATGTGACTCAATGATATTTCCTATGCCCCTACCACCAAACCAAAGATTTGCTGTAGCTAACGCATGAATCTGATCATTTGCTAACGGAGTCACTGAAACCAACAGCCCAGTTGCTTCATTTACACGGCGGATCACATTTTCAATTTGAAGATCGACTATTTTATGCGCAGCATCAGGTCGTATAAAATCAAATACAACTATGTTCTCTCCAATCCTATTTAGAAGTTCGGGGCGATTTAAAGTTTCAGAAAAATACTCCGTAACAGACTTCCTAACAACTTTCTCAATTTTTTCAAACGGATCGCTAGGATCTATATTGGGGACTCGAGTCTTACCGTCTTGGTCAACACGATACATTCCTATGTTGGAAGTAAATACAATCAGTGTTTCAGAAAAATGAACGGTTGTACCCCTACCGTCGGTCAACCTTCCGTCCTCTAGTATCTGTAGAAACTTGTCCAGAATTAACGGGTGCGCCTTTTCAATTTCGTCAAACAGCAACAAGCTATAGGGGCGAGATCTCACGGCATTCGTTAGCTCCCCTCCCGAATCAAAGCCAACATAACCAGGTGGTGCACCAATTAAACGATCGCCAGAGTGTTCGGCAGCAAATTCACTCATGTCAAAACGAGTATAAGCATCTGCCGTACCAAATACTAGCTCGGTAGCCGCTTTTGTAAGTTCAGTTTTACCCACTCCAGTTGGTCCTACAAAAAAAAGAACTCCCTTTGGCCTACTGACCTTCTGAGATGATTGTGCGCCTGATAGCCCCATAACTGACCGTGCCAAAATGTCAACAACCTTAATTATTGCCCTAGGTTGACCTAGCACTCGTTTGGAAAGCCAAGTGTTAGCATCTGGATTGTTTGAATTGCCTTTTAAACGTCTAGCAACTTCCCCTTTTCTCCAGGGGCTCTCTGCAGCTCCAACCTTATAAATTCTTATGGCATCATCAATATTTTCAAGATCAATATTTTGATCAGGACAGAGATTTAAAATGTGTACTAATGACGATACTCCTAGTCCATCCGTGCCGGCTGCAAGTTCATTTGTTACCTTATCTAAATCTACATTATTATTTGGTTGGCCAATTAGCATAGCTGCAACCGCATTTCTTTCAGATAAATCAGGAAAAGGAATAGAAATAGAATGAATTCCTGGATTTGCCGCAGTAAGCCACGCAGGTAAATCGTGTTCTCGATCAACTAACCAAAAGACGGGATTGAATACATAGCGTTTTGAGTTATTAATCAGAGGTCGTTTAGCTTCCCGAGAAGCATTTGAGGCCACTCGGAATAGTTCAAGTTCAGCTTGATCAAGCTGTTCTACTCGGTTGATCAAACGCGAAGCATCATTTAGGATTAGTGCCAAACGTCGAACATTGGAATTACCAAGCTTACTTATTACAGTTCCAAGAATAGATAAATCTCTACTATCAGAAGATCGTAAGTCTATATCGACCACTGAACGCACCGATCCCCATCCAGCCTCAGTATCACCATCAATAGTTTGTATTGAATAGCCAGATACAATATCATGTAGCAACATTACATCAAAGCCCGAAAAAGCTAATGCTGCTTGGATAGCCACAGCTGCATTTGGGACCAATGGATTTGTTTCCAATGGCAATCTGTACCAATCGCGAATATTACCCAAAATTACAAAATGTGAATGTACGGCAATCAATGAGTCTATATCTCGTAACCATGTTGGCCACTCATTGTTAATTGAATTCATCTTTTTCGTTCCTTTAATTTGGCTATATTTTCTTGATGACTTGCACGCAATTCCGAAGCTTCTTTTGAACAGATTAATTTGTCATGTCCAGCAGGGTAATATTCTTCTAATTGAAATTCTCCGCCTTGATTCTTTAATTCGGCAGACAATGCCCCAACTGCACGACAAAGCTTAGTTTCCATTTGGGCATCGTTAATTAAGTTTGTTGAGTGACTCGTACGAACTAGTCGGAATGAAAGCTTACAATCATGAATTTGTAATTCAGCAGCATATTCAGGGGAATCACCATCGAGTATATAAGCAACTTTTCCAGATGATATTGTTTTTTGAAAAGATTCCTGGACTTCATAGCCAAGATTAGAAAATACCTTAGCTACTTGACTGGACACATATTTACGATCTTCGGTTGCAATTGCTCGGTTTCGAACTTCGGTCACCTTTTTCTCGTCAGTTTCCAACAAACTCGTCTCTCCATTTACCACCCTTTGTAGAAGTAATTTGAGATCCGACACTTCGGGATCGTTTTTGGGTCCAACAACTCCATCAAGTTTCTTAATCAGTTCAATCGCCTTTCTTCTATCCTCTCGTCTTTTTTTGGCATTTTTCCCGATTGATTGAACAAGTACCTTTAAGTTTATTAACATAGCTTCAGGTTTTATAGTATTGGACTCCATGACCGCAGTTGCTGCCTGCTCAACTTTTTGTCGTTCCGAATCCGTAGCATCATTGTCTAATCTGGAAATGATCAATTCTATCTCATTATTCAGATTCTTTTTATGTTGATCCTGAAGACTTAAATCCGATTTGTTATTATTTGAATTACTAATTGCATAATACGAATCACTTTTCTTATATGTATCCGCCAAGTTACCAGATTTAACAATTCTCTCGAGTTGACAATTTAATTCCGTAGCCCATTCTTTAGCTTTAACCTCGTTAAACAAGGCTTCCATACTTTCTAGAGTATTTTGTGCCATTGAATTCCAACGTTCACAAGTTATTTTTAAGGAATTTTCAGCGGGGAAAGTGGTTTGAAGACTTTTTATCTGAGTTACTTTACCAACTAGTTCTGGATATGTACTCATTCGAGCTTCAATCTGAGTTAAACGTGACATTATAGATCTGCTTCTTTCGATCGCTGCTAACCGCTCTCGTTCTAGGCGACGAGCATTTTCTACGGCATAATTTGCAGACCCATGACTCATAAAATTAATCTACTTTAAAAAGCTTTTGAAATTTAGTCGACACATAAAGCATGATAAATACACAGAAAAACATCGCCAACGCTAGCGATAATCCTAGTGATTGAATGAACATTACTGAAACGAACCCAATACTTATTCCCGCCAAGGAATTAAGCAATGTCATCAATCGTAGTAAAAATTTATGAGTCCAAGACTTTTCAACTAAGGCTTCAATAGCAGCCGGAAGAGCTAATAAAATCGTCCAAAACTTAAATAAACACATCATACCCGCCAAACTTCCAATTACAACTCCAGATGCAACAGAAGTACATCTTCGACATGCTCGTTGGCCAAAGATATACATTTCCCTTGCAGGACCAGCTGGAGAACAATGTAAAACTAGCATTAGCACTCTCCTGCGAAAAGTCCAAGAATTATCGGGCATTGAAATTTGTATGTGTGAATTTAATATCATAGTTAATCAAAAAAACAAAGCTCACGCTCCAGTTACTAAGTTATCATACCAATATTAATTTATTTTAATTCTAATCCCTACTTTGACACTACCATATTTAATTTTTTCCTAATTATCCCTGCTCAGAGGTATATTTTTTTTGTCAAGTATTTGATTATAATACTTGTGGATAATAGCTGATGATGGTAAAAATGGTATTTTATGGAATCACTAAAGATAGGCAAAAGCGGAGGACGGGAATATCTTTCTATAGTTAGTGGATATTGGGATCCAATTAACAAACGGTCTAGAACTAAGACTATTGAGTCATTGGGATATTTAGATTCTCTAAAAGAACAATACGACGATCCGATAGCTCATTTTCAAAAAGTTGTAGATGAATTAAACAAGAATTTAGTTAAAGAGGAACTTTTTGTCAAACTAAACAAATCTTCTCAACTATTAGATGGATCAAATAATTTAAAGAATTTAGGATATTTTGCTTTAAGTGCTATTTATCACGAACTTGGTTTGGATTTACTGTTTAGGAACAGAGCACGTTCATTTAAAGTTGACTATTCAATAAACGATATTATGAAA
>JAJYVQ010000014.1 GCA_021791915.1 Actinomycetes bacterium
TTTGAATTTGATTTTGAAATTTCATGAGAATCAATCTTATATTTTTTTCAATTCTTTCAATGGCAGAAGTTACCCAACTTCTCGCCAAAGCCAACTCTTCTCTGCTTACGGTCAGCGGTATCATAATCTCAACTCTAGGGTCTTTGCCTTCGGCAACCAGATCAAATGCGGCTTCCATCAAAGCTTCGACTTGCATTGAATAAAGTCCGGGCTTGATCACCCCTAAACGTACACCTCTAGTTCCCAACATCGGATTAAACTCTTTCCACTGTTCTCCAGCAGATAGCATCACTTGTTCTTCTTCAGTTAACGTGCCTAAAGCCTTCTTAACCTGAAGTTCGTGAATATCTGGCAAAAATTCGTGTAGAGGTGGGTCTAAAAGTCGTACCGTAACTGGGAGTCCATTCATAGCTTTCAAAATTCCATAAAAATCCTTTTTCTGAACTCTCTTTAGCTCTTCTAGGGCTGCTTTTTCGTCTTCTTCGGAATTAGCTAATATCATTCTCCTGACCACGGGTAATCTGTCTTCACCTAAAAACATATGTTCGGTCCGACACAGTCCAATACCTTCGGCACCCAAGTTTCGAGCTGCTTGTGCATCTTCGTCAGTATCAGCATTTGCTCTAACTTTTAATTTGTTTTTACGGATTTCGTCAGCATATTTCAAAACCGTTTTAAGCTCTTCGGGAGGCTCAGCTGCCGACAGCGGAACCTCACCCATGACTACGGCTCCGGTACTTCCGTCAATTGATATCAGTTCACCTTCATGAATAGTGACGTTTCCTACTATTGCTTGGTTTTTAAGTACCTTAACACCTTCGGCTCCGACCACAGCAGGCTTCCCCCAACCTCGAGCAACTACTGCGGCATGACTTACCAAACCTCCTCTTGAAGTTAAAATACCATCTGATGCCAACATTCCGTGAACATCTTCTGGAGATGTTTCGGTTCTGATAAGAATAACTCTTTTTCCTTTCTCGTGTTGTATGGCAGCATCGTCAGCAGTAAAATAAGCATGTCCAACAGCAGCTCCAGGAGAAGCTCCGAGACCCGTCGTAAGTACCTTAAAATTCTTAGTGGCAAATTGTGGATGCAACACCTGTTCTAAGTGTTCTTCAGTTATCCGCATTACGACTTCGCTCTTAGACAACTTGATATGCTGATCTTTCATCATATTAATTGCCATCTTTAGAGCTGCCGTACCTGTTCTTTTACCAACTCTGGTTTGAAGCATCCAAAGTTTACCTTGTTCGATCGTGAACTCAGTATCACACATATCTCTAAAATGGGTTTCCAATCGAAAAAATATATCCATAAGTTCTTTGTATACTTTGGGAAACTTCTTTCCTATAGCCGAAAGTGGCTCCGTATTCCTTATACCTGCAACCACATCTTCTCCCTGCGCATTTACTAGGAAGTCCCCATATACACCCGACTTACCTGTTGCTGGATCTCTTGTAAATCCTACGCCAGTACCCGAATTATTGTCGCGATTGCCAAAAACCATTGCCTGAACATTTACTGCAGTACCCAAATTGTGAGGAATTTTTTCTTTATTTCGGTATGCTATTGCTCTTTGACCGTTCCAAGACCTAAATACTGCCTCTATCGCTCCTTTGAGTTGATCGGAAGGGGCTTGGGGAAACGGTTTTTTAGTATAGCTTTTCACCACATTTTTATAAGAATCCACTAGATACTTAAGTAATTCAACTGGAACTTCAGAGTCGTTTTCAGTATTTGCCAACTCCTTTGCAGCATCAAACAATGAAGAAAATGCCTCTTCTGGAATATCTAGAACTATTCTTCCGTACATAGAAATAAACCGTCGATATGAATCAAAAGCAAACCTCTCATCACTGGTCTGATTCGCCAATCCTATAACAGATTTATCGTTTAAACCCAGATTAAGTACAGTATCCATCATCCCGGGCATTGAAAACTTTGCACCAGATCTCACGGATACTAAAAGCGGATCTCGAGCATCACCGATGGTTTTACCCATAAGCTTTTCCAGTTTCAGTTTTGCTTTTTCAATCTCCGCATCCAGCTCTGTCGGCCAACCAAACTCAATATAATGTCTGCAGGCATCCGTAGTAATAGTGAATCCCGGGGGTACTGGAAGTTGTAAAACCGAAGTCATTTCGGCCAAATTCGCACCTTTCCCACCCAAGAGATCCTTCATCTCCATCGGGGGTCGCTTATGCTTAAAATCAAACGAGTAAACAAATGCCATAAGTTCTTAAACTCCTGTTTTTAAGTGGCAAAATCGAATAACTTTATCGATCTTTTTAACTTCCAACAGCTGCCAAATGCTGACAATACTAAATCGGTGAATTAACAAACAGCCAACACGCCCGAATTTATATATCACACACCGCATACCGATTGCATGGCTCACCCAATCACCGATTGAACCTCAATCGGGAAATCCGAATATAAAAACTCGGTTACTTTTAACGGCAACTAAAAAAGTACCACTTTAATAATTCTATTAAACCAATCTTAATATATTAATTGACGCTGGTTTTTCTCAATAGTTGCATTGTCGGTTCTGAAACTGGAAACAAAACAATTGCTACGGTAACGTCAGTTAGATTTTCTACCACGAGATCTATATCAACTGGCATCAAATCCTTAGTTCTGTTAAGTACGCTACCAGATGTCAAATTTACTTTTTCCATATCCGGTATAAGATCTGCCAAGGCGGTAATAATTAGTCTTGCAATTAATTTTCCCCGCAGTAACACGACATCTAACGGTAAATTGGGAGCAAGCTTTAAAATATACGTCGTAGTGGTTTTTATTCCATTAGTAAAGTTAATCAAGTCGTCAAAAGTCTGGGGAGCTTTAGTCCCCGCAATTTCGCTTTTACCAGAAAAAATAAGTTCCTGCAAAATTTTTATATAGTATCTCCCCGATTTTGTTTCGAGCTTTGCTTTTAAAGGAAGGATAAAAACCTTTATAAGTTCCCTAATAACAACTATCCTCTTTTCGTGATCCATTGTTTTTAGGACTTTATCATCGTTCAGATAATATGTCTTTTCGGTTTTTTCTAACATTCTCAACCGATGCGTCTCTACTTCGGATATGTGTGATTCCAATATCGCTCTGATCAAACCGTCTCTGTTGACGAAATGGTAGTGAATGCTCGATGCATTTTTTTGTTTGGCGACTTGGTTAATCTCTCTTAATGAAGTTGCATAAACTCCTTTTTGAGCCATAAGCTTTTCTGCTGCAGCAATAATCTGCTGACGCGATTTACCGTACTTCGTATCTGAATCAGCTTGTTTTAAATTTCTTGTCACATTAACCAAAATCAAATTTGAACCAAAATCAATACTGAACCAAAATCAACCTAGAATATTGAAAGATTTAATAGCTAAAAGTTACAACTGGCTAACTTCCAGTTTAAAAATCTAATTTCTTATTAACTTCGTCCAAAATGGAATCAATCTTAATTCTTATTTGTGACAAAGTATCCCTGTCCCTTAAAGTAACCATGTTGTCATCAAGAGAATCAAAGTCAACAGTTACACATATAGGTGTTCCAATCTCATCCTGGCGCCTATAGCGCTTGCCTATCGATTGAGAGTCATCATAATCACACATATAATGAGGTCTAAGAGAGTTCAAAACGGACTTTGCCAAATCCGTTAGTGGCTCCTTTTTTGATAGCGGTAGAATTGCAACCTTATA
This sequence comes from Actinomycetes bacterium, assembly GCA_021791915.1. GTDB lineage: Bacteria > Actinomycetota > Acidimicrobiia > Acidimicrobiales > JABEUL01 > JAJZNL01. Next base: position 3,697 of record JAJYVQ010000014.1, read on the forward strand.
AGGAGCAAGTTTGGGATGCAATTTTAATAAAGTTCTTTTTTCGCCAGCTACATCGTCGACACAATATGCCGCAATTAGAAATGCCATCATAGTCCGAGTAGCTCCAGCTGCTGGTTCGATTACATAAGGAAAGTATTTTTCGTTATTAATTGGATCAAAGTACCTCAGATCCGTTCCGCTGGCATTCGAATGAGCTTTTAAGTCATAGTCAGTTCTGTTGGCGATTCCTTCTAACTCACCGAACCCCCAAGGAAACTTAAACTCAATATCAGAAGTCTGATCCGAATAGTGAGATAGTTCCTTTTTCTCGTGGGCTCTAATCCGCAACATTTCTTTGCCTATTCCTAAATCCAAATACCAGTTATATCTCTGTTCCACCCAATAGTTAAAATATTCGCCAGCAGTCTGAGGTTCTACGAAATATTCCATTTCCATCTGTTCGAACTCTCTTGTTCTGAAAACAAAATTTCCAGGGGTAATTTCGTTTCTAAATGACTTTCCGATTTGAGCAATCCCAAATGGCAATTTTTTACGGGAAGTGTTAAGAACATTCAAAAAGTTAACGAACATTCCCTGCGCAGTTTCAGGTCTCAGATATGCCACGGTTGAATCAGATTCGACTGGTCCAGCGTATGTCTTAAACATCAAATTAAAATCTCTTGGAGAAGTAAGCTCTTCTGAGCCACAGTTTGGACATGCTTTACCTATCTGATCTGCCCTAAAACGCTCGTGACACTTCTTACAGTCTACAAGGGGATCACTGAAGGTTCTGAGATGACCAGAAGCTTCCCAAATCTTAGGAGCACTTAAGATTGCACAGTCAATCCCAACGACATCGTCTCGCATCTGGACCATAGATTTCCACCAAAGTGTCTTAACGTTCTGCAACATTAATACTCCCAATGGTCCATAATCGTAAGTTGATCTAAAACCTCCGTAAATTTCACCGGACGGAAATATAAAACCGCGACGCTTGCACAAATTTACAACTTCATCAGTTAAATCGGATTTTTCTATATCTTCTTCTTTTACGCTCAACTAACACTCCATGTCTGCAGGTCTTGAATTCCAAACTTTGTATACATTTATAATGTTCTGTTTAATTAAATGTTCTGTTTAATTAAATGTTCTGTTTAATTAAATGTTCTGTTTAGGTAACTTCATTTACCACACTCAGTTATCGATTTATTTTCTATAAACTTATCTTCTATAAACTTAATTTTTAATTATTTAGTTAAACTTAAACACTGATATTTTTGTAACAGCTCCAAAGCGTTTACCGACAAATATTCTAAAATCATGTATTTGCCATTTAACTTGGGATAAAATAACTTTAATATGTCTGAAACTATAACAAAACAAAAAATTGACTTGCAAACAAATTCAAATAATATAGAAATAAAAAAACCATTACTGCCTGAACTGCCGTCCGTGTCTCAAATCAGATCAAAATGGAAGAAATGGACTTTTTTAGGTTCGTTGGGCATAGGACTTACAACGTCAATAGCTTTAAGAGCAAGGTTTAACGATTTTGCCACCGCATACGACAATACAGGTGGCAATCCTTTAGATCTGCCGGAGCATAAGTCGATAGAGTTTAAAACTTCTTCTGGTGCCGTATTGGCTGTCAGTATTTTTGAAGGCAAGGGATCGCCCATCGTTCTTTCTCACGGCTGGACGGAAAACCAAAAACTGTGGAGTTGTTTAGTAAAAGAATTACAAAAAGATAAACGGTATGTCATAACTTACGATCATCAAGGTCATGGTGACTCTTCGATCGGAAATCTGGGACTCACGGTTGACGCAATATCCCAAGATTTATCTGATTTGATAGAAGGGCTTGATTTAAATGATGTTATATTGGTCGGACACTCAATGGGAGGTATGACAGCCCAAAATCTCATGATAAATAAGAGTGCTAAAAACAGAGTAAAATCTCTTATCCTTGTAGCCACAGCCGCATCAGCAGTACCACTTGCTTCGTTGGCCAAAATTCAACCACTTTCGGATCAGATTGTTTCACTTTTGCGCAGTTCGCTTTTGGAAGAGGCTTTTCTGAACGATTCGGTTGGGATGCTTCTGGTATCGGGTGCCCATGGTAAGAAACCACCAAAAGCACAACTTTTAGCTACAAGAGACATGTTCTTGCAGACTCAAAAAGAAGCCAGATCAGATTTTGTAGTTGATATGTCAAAGTTGGATTTAGTAGATGACCTTGTTGAAATAAAAGTTCCAACTATCATAATGGTGGGAACCAAAGATACACTTACACCGCTATTTTTGGCTAAACAGATTCATTCAAAAATTAAAGATTCTGTTCTGGTCAAACTTCAAGACAGAGGTCATATGCTTCCTTTTGAGTCATTTATGGATATAAAAGAAAGCATTGATAAATTAACCAAACTAACTTCAAAACAATAAAAATAAGTTTAAATTTATAGTTCTTATAACTGAATAGCTATCTAATAGTTCTAGGTTAAAATTTTTGAATAAACCTTTTTATTTAAAAAGATTACAAGCAATTTGATCAAAATATTGACATTCAAAAATTGATCCATAAGATCAAAATTCCGACATTACTATTTAATGGTCGGATACTATATTTTTTTTGTTTAAGCTAAATCACTGGTTGGAACTTAAGGTCACGCTGATTTGCAATAACTGCGAATTGCGTTCAACCTGAAGAATTACTGTCTGCCCAGGCTGTGTAGAAAACATTGCCATCTGAAGTTGCCCTAAACTCGCAATTTTTAAACCGTTAATGCCCACAATTACATCCCCAACTTTCAAACCTGAAGATAGACTGGGGGAATCGGGTTGAATCGATACAATTTGTACACCAAAATTTGACAGAGTGTTACCTTCTACCCCCAACCAACCGTGATCCACATCACCTTCTGATTTTAAATCTTCAATTACCCATTTAGCCACTTCAGTTGATGAATATGTTTTCGTTGAAGCTACATTTGAAGATAGATTATTTTCAATACCTAACAAATTTCCGGACGAGTCCACCAAAACTCCGCCGTCATTACCGTCTGGCACAGGTGGATCAGCAATTAACAACCCTATAGTTGTTTCAGAAGGGTTAAGTTGTTTTTTCGCATTTACTTTCAGAATTTTTGAAACACTAACATCCAATTTGTTATTTATATGCTCTCTGCTAATATTTACTGCCATCGTTCCCGCCGAAAATTCGCTAATAGACGCTAAGTTAATAGGTGTCAGATTAGTATTTTTTATTGAAACAAGAGCCAGACCCGACTCAATATCAGAGCCCACGAGTTTAGCATCAAAAGTTTTACCTTGATCGGTTTGAACAGTAATTTTACTGTTTGGTGTAACAGAAGAGTCTGAAATTAATATGTCTCCGTCGGCACTCACTGCAGCTCCTGTGACATATTGAGTATTTCCGCCAGTTACGATTGCTACGCTTACGATTGATGTAGATATATTTTCTACCATCTGCTGTAAAGTAGGCCCCACATTTTCATACTGAATCTGAGAGTTTTTTGGTATCGAACTTTTATATATTAACGAATCGGAAACCGCAGTACCCCGAACAGAGTTAACTGCAGACGAACTAAAATCTGAACTAAGCAAATATACGACAACAGTTCCAAAAAAAATTGCAACAATTGCAATTACTGGTAAGGTAACCGAAAAATCCTTTTTGTACCACAGCGTGGAGGGTGATTTAAACTTTAATTTTCCAGTTTCGGACGGATGTCTCCAGATCCTGTCATCAGGATCTGGAATTAGGTCGTCTGTATCAAACCCCAACTCTTCTTCAAATTCGCCATCAAAACTATCTTCTGACATACCACTACTAGACTATACAAATTTTGAACCTGATTGCGTTCACAAAATTAATTTTGCTTCAATAATCAATCAATCTAAACTTTGTTCTCGTAATTAAATTAGAATTAACTGTAACAAGTATTGTCATCAATATCCAATTACTTAGTTAATTTATATTCTGACCACTTTAAATTAAAATCTAAAATCTGTCTGGTATGACTGTTATCATAAAGGATCGTTACAAACTTAAGATTACCGAAAATGCTCTGGAAATCTCGGAAGGTTACGAATTTTGTGTGACTTCCCAAACTGGAGCAGTTGTAGTATTTACTGGTCTAGTACGGGATCATAATGAAATTTCGTCGAATATTGATTTAATCGACTACCAAATTTGGGAATCTAAAGCACTCCAAATATTAGAAGAGCTTTCGGACATTACACTCTCAAAATTCGAAGATTTACAAAAAATATTTATATCTCACAGATACGGAAATATAGCTTTATCGGAAGAATCAATAGTAATAGTTGTTACGGCCTCTCACCGAAAAATGGCGTTTGTAGCAGCGGAGTTTTTAATCGATACAATTAAAAAAACGCTTCCAATATGGAAAAACGAGTATTCCAAAGGAACTCTACAACCCTCAAGCGATATAACCCCAATAACTCCACTTTATAATTTCAAATGAAATTACTTTCGAATTCAACCAAAGACAAACGTATTATTTACTGCATTTACCGTTATGTCTAGAGATCTCGCAATTGACTTAGGCACGGCAAATACATTAGTTTATGTTAGTGGCAAAGGTATTGTCTTAAACGAACCTTCTGTTATTGCCGTAAACTCAAAAACCAATCAAGTGTTGGCGGTAGGTCAGAACGCATGGGAAATGATTGGTCGAACACCCGGCCATATAGTTGCGGTCAGACCTCTGAGATCAGGTGCAATCACCGATTTTGACATTACTCAAAAAATGATCCGTTTAGTACTTCAAAAAGCCGGGGTTTCAAGACTTACAAAACCTAAAGTAATTATCTGTGTACCTTCTGCAATTACAGAAGTTGAGACAAGAGCTGTAGAAGAAGCTACCCGACAAGCAGGTGCTTCTGACGTAATTTTGCTTGAACAACCGTTTGCGGCGGCAATAGGCGCAAACCTACCAGTTTCAGAACCTATAGGATCTATGATCATTGATATTGGGGGAGGCACATCAGAGTGCGCCATCATTTCTTTGGGAGGAATAGTTACCTCAAAATCGGTTCGAATAGGCGGTTTTGACTTAGACGGTTCGGTACAAACTTATCTAAGAAGAGAATACGGCCTTGCAGTAGGTGAAAAGACGGCAGAAAACATAAAAGTTGCAATAGGAGCTGCATGGTTAAAATCTAACCCTGTCAAAGCTGAAGTAAAAGGCAGGGATATCCTGACTGGTTTGCCAAAAATTGTGATAATAAATAGGTCGGAAATATACGAAGCCATTAAAGAAAATATCAATGACATAGTAAATACCGTGAAACAATGTTTAGCGGAAGCTCCTCCCGACTTAAGCCAAGATCTTATCAGTTATGGGATACACTTAACAGGGGGTAGTGGTCAGCTTACCGGTCTAGATCAACGACTGGCAGATGACACGATGTTGCCGATTCAGCTTGTAGATGCTCCTTTGGAATGCGTTGTTTTAGGCGCCGGTAAATGTCTTAAATCGTTCGAACATTTTAAGGATTACTATAAAACCAAACACCGTAGAAAAAACACAGGAAATTAACTACTGAAATGAAATGACTGAAATGAAATGAGTTGTGAGGTGACAAATTACATTGGCCAACTTGCAGGTCAAACCGTTATAAATTAGTTTTTAATACAGGTCTTCAGCAATTTGGGCTAACTGTAAATCTGAGGACTTTTTCATAAAAGTAAAAAAATCTCTTAGAGACTGTTTATTACCTTCAAATTCAACTACTAATTCTGGATCGAAATTACCCAAGGCTATCAAAGCCCTTCTTTTAACCTGAACTTTGTCGTCTAAGCAGTGCGAAACTAAATGATTCAAAGAGTCAGTATGCCCATAATTAGCCATTACTCCCAAAAATGCCGCTGCAGACTCCCTACATAAATAGTTTTCGTGAGTATTTAAGATAGCTGTTCCAATATTGCAAGATCTAATATCAAGATACTGTGGCACTTCACTTAAAAAATTAAATCCCCAAATGACCTTAGTATCATTACTAGATAGAACAATATTAGTAACAAATTCAACTGTTCGGTCATTTTCTAACAAATGATCATAATTATGCATAATAGCCAGATCCAACGTTCTTTTAAATAGTCTGGGCTCCTCTGAATTTAATGCACAATAAAATATTTTTTCATCAACTTGTTTTAATCTTGTTAAACAAGTGAGACCGACTAATTTATCTATTGGGTCTTCAGAATTAAACAGTCTTTTAGATTGCCTTTTAATTTCACTAATATCACCGTTAGAACTTTCAGTTAAAGTGAACTCATCGGTTGAAAAAACAGCCGACATAAGTTTTAGATGATCTTTTGAGTATAATAATCCAGAGGGCATATTAAAAATTTATTTTAAAAGATGTAAAATAACTTTAAAGCTGTACGATTTAAGTGAACACATATTTTTAGAACTAAAAACTATAATAGGTATCCTACAAGAGATTCTTCTAAATCGCACAAACAATTATTATATAATTTTAATTTATGTCTAAATCACCTAATCAAACTGAAATATCTACTACCTCTAGCTCTAAATCCGACGACAGCTCTTTAACCAAAGAGAAACATTTTAGTTTCAAAGTAGTTCTAAAGGGTCAGCCAAAGTCATTTAAAATCATAACTGCTTTCCTTATAATCGTTATAATTTTTATACTAGTCGGACAACACATTAATTTACCCTATTATGCTCTAAAGCCTGGAGGGGTTTTCCCTGCCAACAAACTAGTTCAAATTAAAGGCTATACCAATAAACTGCATGGTGGCATCGACATTGTATATGTCTATGAATCACAGGAAAATCTGATCGAATATCCAATAGACAAGCTATCGTCCAAAATCAGCATATATCCGGAACAAGACATAGTTGGTACGCCAACTGGAAACTTAACTAACTCTCAGGCAGACGCTCAAGATACTTGGTATAGTCAAAACTCTCAAATTTCAGCTGAAGTTGCAGCACTTAAAGCTCTACACTACAAATTAGAACGAAACGGGCAGGGAAGCCTAATAGGCTGGGTAGATCCAACGTCTCCCGCTGGAAAATTTATTACCGCTGGAGATACGATACTTCAAATCAATAACACTAAAATTAAAAACTCGGCTGAACTGGCTTCAGTTATAGAATCTTATTCGGCTGGTACAAAAGTTACGGTTACCTTTAAAACACCAACAAACAAAATCATAACTAGACAGACAGTTTTGGCAAAATTGTTTACAAACACCTCAAAATATGGGTACTTAGGGGTAGGAACTATGCCAAATTATAAAATTCCTCTAAACTTCCAATTCCAAGACACTATTGGAGGTTCGCCAATTGGCGGACCCTCGGCTGGTCTTGCTTACTGTCTGACGATCATTGACGAAATTTCAGGGGGCAATCTATTACGTGGAATAAATATTGCCGCAACTGGTACAATATCTACGAACGGTCAGATTGGACCAATAGGTGGGTTGGTTCAGAAGACCTATGCTGTAGTAGCATCTGGAGCCCAAATATTTTTCGTACCGGACGGACAAAGTTCTACGACCTATAAAAGTATTTATCAGATAGCTGGTAGTAAACTTAAAATATATAAAGTTTCAAATTTAAGTCAAGTGTTTCATGACCTTAACTTAAATTTAAACTAGACCTCATTTAAATTTATGACAGACGATAAAATACTATCTATATCCAGTTCGACCAATATAAAGCCAGAAGAAATAGTACACAAATCTTTTTCGGTAGTAAAAAGAGGTTACGACCCGGGTCAAATTAAAGCTTATTTAGAACAGATCGCCATGGAACTGTCTCATGCCATCGAACGAGAAAATCGCTTAAGACAGCAACTTCATGAGATTCAAACTCAACATTCTAAACCTGCAGAAGTAGACGAAGAAACAATTACTAAAGTATTAGGACAGGAAACTGCCAAAATCTTGTCATCGGCCCGAGAAGCAGCAAGAGATATGTTGGCAAGAGCTTCAAACGAAGCTGCCGAAATAAAAAATCAAGCCGAGAAGATCCTAAATCAAAAATTGACCGAAGCAGAAGCAGAAAAAGAGACGATATTGGATAACGCAAATAAATCTTATAGTCTAATAATTGAACAGGCCGAAGTTGAAAAAGACAACCTTTTAAATGAAGTTAAAGAAAAGTGTCGCACGATGGTAACTGAGGCGCAATCCGCAAGAGAAAAAATATTGACTGATTTGGTTAGAAAAAGAAGGATTTTGAATACACAAGTTGAACAGCTCAGAACTGGAAAGAATGTAATATTTGACTCTTTAATTAAAGTTAAAGAAGATATTGAAAATTTATCTGATACCCTAATTCACATTGAGCAAGAAGCAAAATATGCCGCAGAACACTCATCCCTTCGTGCTTCATTGGAAGATGATCCTACTGAAGAAGAGCTGATTAAGTCAGCAAACGAGATTGAAGATTTTAGTCGTAACGACTCAGATTTGAAATCCAGAAAAAACGTAGACCTTTATGAAGATTTTCCCAGAAGAAAACCCGGATTGGTCTCAAAACCTGAGCCTTCGTATATGTCAGATTCGACAAAGTCAAATAAAATTCAATCTTCCGATATTGATTTGGATATTATTATAAAGAATTCGTCAAGTAATTCAGAGAACCTAGAAGATGAAGGACTACGAATTATCGGAGTTGAAACTACCTCTAATCTATACAAATCCGTTGCGTCTGATGAAGATACAATAAGTGATGAAAACACTGACACCGAAGCTGACTTTGCTTCTCAAGAATCCTCATTTAGTCAAATAATAGCTAATGATGTAACAAACAATAAAACAGAGCAAGTCCGTTTAACAGAAAATCATACAGCAGTTAACGACGACTCAACTTCGAACATAGAAACTCCTGAAACCTTAGATAGCTTGTCTGAATCTAATGTAGAACTATCAGAACAAGTAGATTCACCTGTAGCATCTGAAGCTATCACCGAAAACCCTAAAAATCAGATAAATACCAAAACTGTCGCAAGTGAAATTACTTTAGATGATACTAATTTATTAGATTATACTGAATCTAGCGAATTTACCTCCACAGTAGATCACCTTTTTGCGCAACTTAAAAACAACCGAAATAATAAAAACGCACCAGGATCAGGTACCGACAAAGATAACATCACAATAGAAAACCCGGATACCACAGACAAAGAATCTGGTCAAATAACTGGTCCCCATGACCTTACTAAAGAACAATTTTTCTCAGAGAACTTAAATTCTGGTGACTTTTCGTTTGCTCATTTTGAAACTGTAGCTAAGGAATTGATTGAGCCACAAATTGTCAATTTAATTAGAAAAGTTAAGCGAGCATTAAATGACGAACAAAACGAACTTTTAGACGGGCTTAGAAGACTTAAGAATTCAAGCTTGGATTCGATTGTAGAAAGGGATAAACAGTTTTCCAACTTTTTTAACGTAATTTCTTCAATACTACTGCAGTCTGAAAATTCAGGTATTCAATTTTCAAAAATAATGGCCGAATTAACTAATAATAAAACTAAAGATGTAGAGCCAAATAACTTTGAGGCTATTTCTAATGAAATGTCAGATCTATTGGTTAATTCACTCAGACAAAGTATATCATTTGATCTTAAATTAAAGACAGACGACGAAAAACATCAGCTATCTGAAGAGCTAAGCTCAACTTATCGTGAGTGGAGAAACGAAAAGATTGAATCCGTCGTGACGGATTATGTTTATGCGAGCTTCAATGCGGGAATTTTGTCCAGCTTTGATGGTCAAACAAAACTGTCTTGGCTTATTACTGAAGATGAAAGAGACTGCCCCGACTGTCAGGATAACGGACTACAAAAATCTCAATTCAGTGGAGAAAAATGGCCGACAGGTCAAACCAATCCTCCCGCTCATTCAGGTTGCCGCTGTATACTTACGGTAGCCTTTAACTAGACTGGAGTTTAATGAGACCTCCCGAACCAATTCCTTTAAGTTCAATAATTACTAAAAAACGGCTAATAATTCTCGGAATTATTGCGATTCTAATAATCCTGCTGTTTTCTTTAAAAAGTATTGCTAACTTTTACACTGACTATCTATGGTTTGAATCTGTGAACTATAGGTCTGTTTTTATGACCACGCTTGAAACAAAGATTGAGTTGGGCTTTATCTTCATATTCATTTCTTTTGTATTTTTCTGGATCAACTTCTATTTCGTTCATCGTGTTTCATCATCGGAGCCTACAAAAATAGATGCGGATGACTTAACATCTTACATAAGACATGGATTGAAACTGTATCCAAATACTGTCAGAACTATCGTATCTTTGTTGGTGGCTATTTTTATGGGATCTACTGCTGTGAGTCAATGGCAGAATTATTTGCTGTTTACCCATGCCAAAACCTTTCCCAACTCGGATCCGCAATTTAATTTAAATGTTGGGACGTTCGTTTTTAGACTTCCATTTTTGTCTTGGTTAGCTGGCTGGGTCTTTGGCGTCTTGCTCGTAAGCCTTTTTCTTGTTGCGCTTCTCCACTATGCATCTTCAAACATCTCTATCAAAGGCTCAACTTTCAGCTCAAGTCCCGCAGTAAAAGTTCATATTTCGGTAATACTTGCCCTAATAGCCATTACCAAAGCACTTTCTTACTATTTCGTCTCACGCCCATTGGTTGATCTATCAAATATAGGCGTAGTTCAGGGTGCAAGTTACACTGGAGTGCATATTCAATTGCCTGCTATAACGCTTTTAACTATTATTTCAATTGCTTCTGCAATTATATTAATAATAAATATTTTTCGACAGGGATGGAAACTTCCAATTACTGCGGTTCTGTTGTGGGGTGTCGTGTCTTTAGTTGCTGGAGTCATTTATCCAAATGTTATTCAGACATTCAAAGTAGAACCCGCTCAAAGTTCTTTGGAACTTCCTTATATTAAGCGCAATATTGCTTCTACTCGTGACGCATACCAACTTAGTAATATCAAGACCGTACCTTTTGCGGCAGCTCAAGACGTAACTCCTAGTCAGTTATCTGCAGACGCTCAAAGTCTAAACGACACCAAGTTATGGGACTATGAATATACTTTATCTACCTACGACAAAAGCCAAGACATTAAAAACTACTATCAATTTACTTCAATGTCTTATGACAGGTACAACGTGAATGGATTAAAAACTCCAGTATTGGTGGGAATTCGCGAACTTTATCCATCTGGTCTACCAGCAAATTCCTGGGTAAATTTACACCTACAGTATACTCACGGCTACGGAGCTGTGATTTCTCCGGTCAATCAAGCAGCAAGCGACGGATCTCCACTTTTTTCAGTCTCCGACATTCCAATTGTTTCTCAACCCGGATATCCGAAAATAACACAACCGCAAGTATATTTTGGCATCGGTCAAAGTGGATACGTCATAGTAGATTCAAAACAGCCTGAACTGGATTATGTAACTTCAAACGGAAATCCCATTGAAACTCACTATAGCGGAAATGGAGGAGTACCTGTCGATTCGCTCTTAAACCGAATTGCTTATGCAATTAAATTTTCCGATAAGAACATTCTGTTTTCTTCTCTAATATCTCCTCAATCTAAAATTATTTACAATCAGGACATTCAGACTCGCATTTCCCAGATCGCACCATTTCTAACTTTAGATTCGGATCCTTATCCAGTTATTTCAAAAGGTTCAATTTACTGGATAGAAAATGCTTACACTACGACAGATTACTATCCATATTCTCAAACTTTTAATTCGTCGGTTGCATCAGCTTTAAACCCCAATAGCGGACTTAACCAAATACCTTTTAACTACGTAAGAAATTCAGTGAAAGTAGTTATGAACGCCTATAGCGGAAAAACTTCATTTTATGTTTCAGACCCGAGCGATCCTATTATTCAAGCTTGGGAGTCAGTATATCCGAATCTCTTTCAACCTATGTCAAAGATGAACTCAGGTTTGAAATCACACCTTCGCTACCCTGAAGATATGTTTGCAGTACAGTCGGCTATGTATGGAAAGTATCATATTACCAATCCCACTAACTTTTATAATGCCTCAAATGCATGGATAGTTTCACAAGCTCCCACTGGACTAAATTCTGGCAATCAGCAACCTACCTCAGTTCCGCTAAACCCCAACGGCAGATACTCTCCCAACTACCAATTAACCCAAATGCCAGATCAAACACAGCCCCAATTTAACCTTGTGGAACCGTTCGTTCCATATTCAACCAGCAGTGGTACAAACGACAGGCAGCAGATTTTAGCGGGATTTTTAAGCGTTACGTCAGGACAAAATGACTACGGCCAGATGACAGCATACGTTACACCCCCGGGGCAATCAATTAACGGTCCCGCATATGTGAGCTCTCAAATTGACTCTGTTCCTGCGGTATCACAAGAGATAACTTTGCTTAATCAACATGGCTCTACGGCGACTTTAGGTGTTGTCCAAATGATTCCAGTCGATGATTCTCTTTTGTACATTAGACCAATGTTTGTAGCTTCTGCGGGAAACCCAATACCAACTTTAAGATACGTAATAGTTGTATATAATAACAATGTCGCAATGAAATCTTCGCTTGGGTCAGCACTTCAAGACGTATTTAATCAGCCGATATCTGGTATAAATCCCACAAGCTCATCTCCGAATAGTTCCTTAAATAAATCAAGCTCCATCACGACTCAAATTCAGCAACTTTTGACTCAAGCAAATCAAGACTTTAACCAGGCTCAAAGTTATCTGTCTTCTGGTAACTTGGGTCAGTATCAAAGTGAAATAAACTCTGCTGAGGCATTGGTTAGTCAAGCTCTGACACTGACTTCACAAAGCAGTACTCCTTCTGTAACAACGACACCAAATGCTATCGGCCACTCTACTACCAAAAGCTCTACCACGACTACTACGATAAAACCTAATTCTGCTTAAAGCTTCATTCTAAAATGCGGCACACTTTTATAACTACGTCTTCCGGTGTAAAACTCTCGGTTCGCTACAGCGATGGAAAAAAAGTGCCCATTATCCTAATTCACGGGTTAGCATCTAATTCAATGCTCTATGCGCTTTGTGGTCAACTTCTAGAAAAAGACGGATATAAAGTTGTTATGCTAGATTTACGTGGCCACGGTCTATCTGACAAACCCAAGGTAGGATATGACTTTAAGACAATTTCTTTGGATATCTACGATCTTATCTCGCAACTTAATTTGAACGATTATATATTGGTCGGGCAGTCTTGGGGAGCAAATGTGGTTCTAGATTATTTAAGTAGATATGAAAACAGAGTAAAAGGTGGGATTTTGATTGATGGTGGTTGGATAAATCTTCGAGCACATTTCACTACATTTGAACAAGCTGCGAAAGTGTTGGCACCTCCCAAATTCGCAGATGTAAAATACGAATCTTTGACGTCAACAATTAAATCGATGCATAAAGACTGGCCAGAACTCTCTATTAAAGGCACAATGGAAAATTTTGATATAAATAGTGATGGTTCAGTCAGAGCAAAGCTCAGTTATGAAAATCACATGAAAATATTAAAAGAGCTCTATAGTGACGATCCAATAGGGAAAGCTTCAAAAATAAAAGTACCTGTTTTACTAATCGTAGCTGGACAAAAGACATCTGAAAAGTTGACTGACGTAAACAATCTAACTGCGAGCCTAAAGGTTAGTAAAACTGAGTGGTTTGAAAATGCCGATCACGACATTCATGCACAACACCCCACATTAGTCAAAGACCTGATTGAAGCCGAAATAAGAAACGGGATTTTTTCTTAACAGATGAATACAACCTGAGAGGCATGCCAAGATCCGCTTTATAACTCAACTTAACAAATGCGCTTTATTTTTACTTTCTAACCAAATTAACTCTTTTTTACCAAGATCCGTAATAGGCTCACCGTTTATGGAGGGCCACATCTCTTCTGATATACTCCTCCAATTAGACTTGGCATACAAGGATCCCAATATTGCTATTAAGCCCAAATTAATTCTTTGCAATATAGCATATGCCGAGGGGATATTCGCATATTTAACTACCTCTTTATGGCTTGCCCGACCGAAAAGTACTCTTCTTGCAATTTCTGAAGCGTATTCAGGTGTAAGTTGTAACTCTTCATTCTTAGCAACTAACGCTATGAATACCTCCATAAAATCAATGAGTTCTTCATTGGTGACAGGAGCATTTTTCATTAGAAAACCTGCATTCTCAACTGCAGATCTCAGTTTATCGACGTCGTATTCAAATAGTGTATATTTCCAAATATCAGTCAGTTGACTTAGCTCATCGTCGCTGAACAGTTTAACCAACCCAAAATCCAAAAACGTTACTTTACCATTTCTGTGAAACAAATAGTTTCCAGGGTGCGGATCGCCGTTAAATGCCTTTAGTCTGTAGATACTCCTAAAGGAAAATCTATAAATTGTCTCTGCAGCCAAGTCTTTCTGAGTTTGTGGCCACGTAAGCAGTTCATCAAACGAACTGCCGTTTACAAATTCACTTGTTAAAATATACCTGTTTGAATACTCAAAATATACTTTCGGTATCTTGATAAATGGATGACCGAGATAATATTCGTAAAACATTTGTTGATTCTTAGCCTCATTTAAATAATCCACTTCTTCGAGTAACCGAACTTTAAGTTCTTCGACTAATGATTTCAAATCAAGCCCTTTCCATAATAAGGGAGCAAAAAGAGAAGTTAAATCTAAATTCGCTAAGTCTGCTTCGATGGTTGACGCTATATTTGGGTACTGAACTTTAACGGCAACTTTCTCGCCAGTAAGAGTCACTGCTTTGTGAACCTGCCCTATTGAAGCTGCTGCAATCGGTATTTTTTCAAACTTTCTAAACATCGCAGTCGGAAGCATATCAAAATTTTCAATGAAAATCTTTTCCACCAACTCATATGACATAGGGGGTGCTTGAGTTTGGAGCTGTTTTAATGATTCACGAACATTTTCTGGTAAGCCATCGTCAATAAACGAAGCCAGCTGACCTAATTTCATTAAAGCACCCTTCATGTTTCCCAGAGTATTTACAACATCTTCGGTATTTTTCATCACCATCTGCTCTTCTATAACTTTGGATTTTTCTTTTCCCATAAATACTTTTGAGCTAAATACAACTACAGTTCTTGAGAAACTGCGAAGAATTAAAAATAGGCTGTCTTTCCCTCTAACAATTTGATGTTTCTTTGAATCAAGCTCTTTATTATATTTTTTATAGCCGAAAATTGAGATTATTGGAACCGCTGCCAAAAGTAAGAGACTTGTAAGCCTATGTTTGTGTACGAATCGGAGTAAATTTGTAGTCATTAAAATTAGTTTAAACTATAATTGAGGTGATTAAAGTACGTAATTTGAACTTTTTAAATTTATGCCGATGAGAGTAACCTAACTTTGATCTACATACTACAGCCAGTTCATAATACTAAACGCTAATATGAAAACACTTTAAAGATAATTTTGATGGATTGTTTACGAGCTCTAGGTTTGTAACATTAAAGAATTTAAAATTATAGATATTAAAAATGCAGTGTTATTGTAGTTAAATTATCTGAAGTATTCATAATTCAATCCAAATATTGTAGGTTGCGACAATTTTTTACAATCATCTAAATATATAATATGATTTAGTGTTTCTTTTCAATTTTGTACTGTGATAAAAACTGTTGTAGTGACTGTGTTGATTGCAGTGACTGTGTCAATTACAGTGACTGTGTTGATTGCAGTGACTGTGTCGACAATTGTGATAAAGAATTGACTTTCAGTTGGCTATGGATTTTTAATATTCGTACTGATTTACAACTTTAAGACATGACCTAAATTTGATATGGCCTTATTATCGAGGTCAACCTACTAAATTTGCCGATGAATCCAAAACAAATTAAAATGTTGTCCATAGCAGTCACACTTTTAGTGCTGATTTTTGGTTTAATTTATTTTGTGACTAACAACAATAACCCTAAGGTAACTAATTCCAAATCAGTAGTAACTACATTAAAATTACACGCCAAGACTACACTGCCGACTACCCCTGCAACTTACCTAAGTTCATTTGGTATAAAGTCGAATGCGATTATAAAAGAAAATTCCCTTAAAGGAACCTTGAGCTGGGAAATTTCCAACCCGAATACTACAACTGCATATATTGAGGGATTTGCGAACTTAAACTACGCTTCAGATGGTCAGACCGTAGAACTGTATGTGTCAACCACCTCACCAAGCTATACAGTAACCGCATATAGAATGGGATACTATCAGGGATATGGTGGAAGACAAATTTTCACCTCCGCTTTAGTTCCAGGTCAGCTTCAGCCACAGTGTCCTGTAGATAAATCTGTAAATATGGTGAGTTGTACAAATTGGACCAATCCTTACAAACTCACAATAACTTCGAGCTTTATGCAAGGAGACTACCTGCTTAAACTTACTGCAAGCAGTGGACAACAGTCTTATATACCTATCGTAATTTGGAACCCAAATAGTCACGCTACATACCTAGTAGTATCTAGAACTTTAACTGAAGAGGGTTGGAATACTTACGGTGGTTACTCTTACTATACAGGTAAAGGCCCCTGCATCTTAAGTACTACAAGTTATCCTCCTTGCAACAGAGCTAGGATAGTATCATTTGATAGACCTTTTGCGCAGGGTAACGGTGCTTCTGACTTTTTGCAAAATGAATATCCATTAGTTCAGTATATGGAAAAACATGGGCTAGATGTTGCCTATGTTTCTGACATTACTTTAAACGACTATCCAAACATTGCGCTGAATCATAAGGTGATTCTCTCGTTAGGACATGACGAAACTTGGACGACACCAGAAAGACAAGGTGTTCAGACAGCTATAAATCACGGGGTAAATGTTATTTTTTTTGGAGCAGCTGCAGTATTAAGACATTCTAGGCTTCAGGGTTCACCTTTCGGTCCAGAGCGCGAAGAAGTAGACTATAGAAACTCCTCGGAAGATCCGCTCAATGGAACTGGAAATCCCCTTGAGGTAACGGGGAATACGTTTAGTTCTCCACCTACTAGCTGGTCCGAAGTTCCATTAACTGGACAAGTATATTCGGGCTACGTAATTTTGGGCAAAGGTACGTTCCCTTTAGTTGTAACTGATCCAAATTCCTGGCTTTATTCTGGAACGGGCCTAAAGATGAATCAAACGGTCCCAAATGTCATTCAAACTGATTTTGACCATTTTATACCAAATTCGGGGGCACCTTCAAATATAGACATTCTGGCACATTCGCCGTTACCACTTTCAGCAGTCTACACAAACCAAGGAAAATGGAATGGATATACTTATTCTGATTTTACCTACTACACAAATCCGACTTCACAAGCTGGTGTTATCGATACTGGAACTACTAACTTTATATATTCGATGGGGCTGTGTACAGTTTCTACAGGTTGTCCCACAACACCTGTGAGAGATATGGTTAAAAACATGTTGCATTTGTTTGGACAAGGTCCGACTGGACTTTTAGAACCCTCCACGGGTAATTGGACTACAATTACTCCTTCTGGTTCTTAGATCACATAAAAACAGATATTTGGTTGCAAACTATAGGAGAGACTTTAATTTCTTTTGCCATGGGTACTTCAATTGCGGATCAACAATCTTCATATGGTAGCACAACTGTTTATAGTTATTGGCTTTCAATTTATATCCGACAAAACATGATTCGGAAGCTGCAGTAGAGTCAAAGGGATCGTAATAAAGTGCCATTTCATAACTTTTTAAAGCAGCAGGTTTGTCATTTGCTATTATCTGAAGCTGAGCCAACATAATCCAGTTATTGACGTTAAAGGGAGCTACCTTTAACGCTTGTCTTAAATAGGGTTCACCCTTTTTTGCTAACTCAATCGAAATGTTCTTTTTTGGTGCAAGACCCGCCAACACTCCATAACTTTTTCCATAAGAATAGTAGGTACGAGAATAGATCGGCATGAAATCTACTGCACGATTTAAAACTGTAAAGTTCAACGTTGGAACACCGTTGTGAACCTTGATCTGATAGTAAGTTGAAGGTATTTCTTCATAGTATGAATCTCCAACGATCAACAAAACTGAACATATTATTGCAAAAAACAACATAATTCCAGCAGTAACGTTCATTACTCGAACTCCCTTTTGATTCTGATTAGAAGAGTTCTTTGTAGAATCATCATTTGCAACATTACCTTTAAGCTGACTTGACTCCTTTTCAATCACTACTGTAGATGCTCCTAGTGCTAAAAAGATTGGTAAATCAACCATAATATTTAACGGCTCAATCAAAGCAAACGGGATGCAAGCGATTACAAAATAAACTAAAGGACCCTTTGCAAGCCTAATGTGTTTATAAAAAAATACTATTAGTGGTGCTACACCCACAAAACCTACTGACAGCAAAAGCTCAACAATAAAATTGTGGCTGTCTCCATAGATTCCATACTGAAGACCAAGTTGATGTGCCAAAGTTAAATTATAATGTGACAGTGATGCTCGCTCAGTTGACTCCGGTCCCCATCCGAATAACGGATTGTGTAATATCTGTTTCAACATCAGCTTCCAAAGTACAAATCTTGCTGAAAATCCTACATTTACCGAACTAGTGGAAAGCTGATATTTTAACGGCGAGTTGTTAAAATAATCGTCGATGCCAAAACCAACAAAATAACCGACGAGAATTGAGCTACCCATGATAATTGAGTACTTAAATTTTTTAACTATTAGCACTATTGCCCCAGTAGCCAAGACAACAACTATTGCCATACGGTCTCCCGAAAGTTCAATTCCCATTGCCAAAATAGAAGATATTATGACTTTAGTTTTTAAGGAAATATCATCTCTAAAAAGAGTCATTACCAATATTCCAGTAATAAATTCTGCAAAGTATACAGGATTTCCGAAAATACCAGAGCTAGCATTGGTATTTAACTGGATTAAACCGTTGTAATAAATGTGGTGTAATGTCAATTCCAGTTGCCCTAAAGAAAACAAGCAGTTAGCAATTGCTGCTGCGGTAAACAAATTCATCAAATGTTTCGTTGTAAAGTTACCTGTTATTAACTTGATACCAGCAGCCCATGCACAGATACACGCCAAATAAAACAACCAACCTGTACCTTCAACATAAATTCCAAAAAAAGATACGTAAGCTTGTGTGGAAAATATAGCGCTGAAACATGAAAGTATTAAAAATGCAAAAGCAAATATAATAGTCTTTGAGTATCTTGGATTTTTAAGTTCAGAAACTAAACTAGGAAAACCAATGGCAATAAATAAAAAAATTTGATCTACGTGTGA
This sequence comes from Actinomycetes bacterium, assembly GCA_021791915.1. Classification (GTDB taxonomy): domain Bacteria; phylum Actinomycetota; class Acidimicrobiia; order Acidimicrobiales; family JABEUL01; genus JAJZNL01. The sequence goes on from JAJYVQ010000014.1 coordinate 22,998, forward strand.
AGTAAATACAAATTCGAATCCAATCGGCAAAAAAAGGAAAAGATCTAATCCAATTAAAATAAATGCCACAACGGCAATGAAGCTCTTGGACCTATTACTTTTGATACTGATATTTGTATGTTCGCTTAGGTCTGTAGCTAACTGATCAGATTCTAAAGATGATTCCAACTTTTTATGCTACCTTCCCATTCCGCGCCACAATATTTGTAAGGTTCGCGCAATAATCTTTATGTCCAATATCAAGCTTTGATGTCTTATGTAGTAAAATTCATACTGTATTTTTTGAAATGTTTCATCCACCGTTGCAGCATAGTGAAATTTTACCTGAGCCCATCCAGTAATTCCCGGTGTAACGATATGCCTCATGTTGTAAAATGGAATTTTTTTAGTTAACCCTTCAACATATTTAACTTGCTCAGGTCTTGGACCTACTAGTGTCATATCGCCTTTAATTATATTTATTATCTGAGGAATTTCATCCAAATGTGTAACTCTCAAAAATCTGCCAAATACACTAACTCTTTCGTCATCAATCTGCGTCCATTCGTCGATTTCACTTAGATTAACATTTGGCGACATAGTACGAAACTTATATATCTTAAACAGTCTATTACTTTTTCCTACTCTAGTCTGGGTATAAAATAATGGACCTCTGTTTGCAATCAGGTTGATTAGAAACACTATCGGAATTAAAATCAATAAAAATATAGATAATAACATCGCAATCAAAAAGTCTACTAATCGACGCACCCTAATATATGTGGCTGAAACATTTTCGGTTATATCAAAAAGCAAAGAAATTTGTTCTAACTCGCTCAGGGGCAACTTGCCGAGCCATTCATCAAAAAACATCGTCAACGTACGAATTCGTACGCCTTTAGAGTGTAATACTGATGCTGCTTTAACATGATCTACATTGATTTGAGATGAGCGATCCATGACCAGTATGTCAAATTTCAAATCATCGAAGATTTCTATTATATCTTCATAAGTAGTTTCAAACGGGAGCAATTTTACAACTTTAAATGGCTTTTCCTTTTCCGAATCAAAAAAATTTAAATTTTCGGTTTCAGTAGATTTGCCTATAAAAACCACAGCATCAAATGCAAAGTGCTTAGATATATTTAAAGTGATAACCCACAAAAGTAACAAAACAAGTACGTCCCCTATTAAACTCCCTAAAAGCACAAAACGGGGAAGCAGCGGTGTGCCCATCAACAGCTGAAAGATTGACAATAAAAATACCGAAAAAATAGGTGCAACCAAAACATACGCAAAGTTTTGAACCAGTTTGTTAGTCCCAGACCTTGGTCTTAATATGTAAACAAACATTTCAGATATTGCAATATATATGATTTCCCAACCAAATCTAGGTTCGTTAAAAAGTCTGTAGTGACCTATATATCTAGCGTGAATAATACTTAAAACGGCTATGACAGCCGCAGTTAGCAAATACTGTATGAAACTGACCCGTCTATTTAGCACAATTTAAGTTTAAATCATATCCAAAGTCACGTAGATACTCTAGGCTGTTAGATGCTCATCAATACTGATTAAGCCACGATGAAGCCATAGCTTTAGATAACAGTTATAGTGCATAATTGTTATAAACAAGAGGTTGCTGGTTGTTAGTTTGCTACTTGTGAGGTTGCTATGAATTATTTTAGTTTTTATTCTAAATTCCTATTAAAGTCTAAATCACTAGCTTATAATGTGGTCAGAGGCGTTAAGTATTTTTGTTCCATTTATAAACTGAAAACTATATCCAAACTATAACGTAACCTTTTAACTCACATGTCAAAATAACATAATATACATTCTACAAAGCCATACTTTCCCAATTTTTTGTCCACATCTTCGACAAACCTCGTTAATAGCTTCTTATTAAAACAAAACAGATAATTCATATTTGTTTTCTGTAGTTTATCCATCGACTAAATCATGTAATTTATCTGAAGTTCAATCATATGAACTATAAAATTGTGTCCCGTTTCAAAATTTAGGTCCATGAGAAAAATAACTTTCGAAATTTACAAATAGTCGCACAAGATAACGCTCTTAGGCTTTTTCCATTGACCTTAGACAAGGTTCGGTTATCCTTGCCTATAATAAAGCTTGTCACAAACTTTTCTACTTCTTTAAATCCATATCTATAAATTATCTCGTCTACTGCAATTTCCTAGCGCACAAGCAAACTACGTAGTTCTCGGTAATTTCTTCTATTCTGTCATAGACAAGTGCTACATTATCAACTTTAAATATAGGTTAAAAAACTCTTTGAAAATAATTTCCGTTTACACCCAAATTTTCGTGCTTTCACGCCGACTCAAGTCAACCACTCGGGAGTTATAAAGTATATTTTCAGCGAAATAATACCTATGGGTAATTTTGCTATGTTCTGTCGTGCTTCAAAGTGTAAACAAAGATCTTTGGGTATTTTAAAATTAAAACAAAAGAAAAATAGTTTACGTCGGTAAGCAGATCACACTTACGTTCTGGATAGGTGTCTAGCTCCAAATACCATTAAGTCCCACCTATAGTTAAGTAACTTTATAATTAACTCTGACTAATATTTCGAGCTATGTAGCCATCCATATTCCGCTAAAGTTACTTATGATTGTTAGTACTTATGATTGTTAATGTCTAAAATACATTTTTTTTAACTCTAGCTACAAATAGCATTTAATTATTGTTTCAGTTTTAATTTATTGTCGAAAGTCAGTATTTATTAAAAAAATGATGTAAACTACTAATAGTAGGTTACTTTAAGTAGGTACTAATGTCAACTAGTAGCTTGTCAAAAATCGAAAAACAAATAAAGCTCTATAAACACGGTAAAGTTCCTAAAGAGCTCAGAATTGCGCAGATAGTGGAAACCGCCAAAATTATGTTTGCTGATTTTGGCTATACAAACTCATCAATGGACGAGTTGGCAAAAAGAGTAAAGGTATCAAAACCTGTAATATATGAGCTAGTCGGGTCTAAGGAAAATCTTTTTAAAATCTTATTAGATGAGGCAGGCAAGGAACTGCACGAAAATATTCAAACAGCAGTTGATGCCTGCGAATCATTAGACAACAAATTAAGATCTGGAGGACTTGCGTTTTTTAATTTTGTCAAAACTCATCAGCCACTATGGCTGGCTTTATTCGTAAACGACCAAGGTCTGTTCAATAAAGAGATTAACCTTATAAGAGAAGAACAAGCAGAACTTGTTGCAAATTTAATCTTTTCTAGTAATGCTTTCACAAGCGTCACTCCCGCATATATCGACGGCATAGCTCATGCGTTAAACGGAGCTTACGAAGCGCTTGCGAGATGGTGGTTTGAACACCCCGATATCGAAGCTACTACTTTAGCCAATTGGATTGTCGAACTTTTACTACCTGCGATTAGTCTGGCTAATCAACAGTTTTAAAAGCTAATGTGGATAAAGGCTCTTTCGATCCACTTATCGGTCCGTTACTTGTTTGGATAAATTACGCATAAATTTATTACGAGGATAGTCTTTTCCAGACAACTGGCGATAAAGTTTCACTGTTTCATCTGAAATACCGGAATATATATCCGATTCGGATTCCATAACAAAGGCAATTTCATTCATAACGCTATCTAGCTTGGCTAAATTTCCAGCCTTCGAATAAGTAATTAGAAGATATCTCCATAACCTCTCATCGTAGGGCACCGCCAATAGAGCTCTCCTTAGTACCCAGATTACAAAGTCAAATTGCCTCGCTTTCGTTTTATTAAAGGCTAACTGCAGTGTTATGTCAACAATCCTCGATTCAATATCGCTGACATATCCTTCTAAAGTAATCCAGTTTGGGTCACCCAAACCTTCGAATGGTCGTCCAGTTACCAAACTCATCGCTTTCTCCCAATCTGAATCTTCGGTAGACTTTGTTAAGTTACGGAAGATCTCATAGTCGGTAACAACTGTAGATCCAAATTTCAATATACCACTATAGGAAGGGGGCATATGCTTGGTACCATCAGACATTACGCCCAAGGCTCTTCTAATCTGCCAAACTGCAGTATTTAATGAGTCTCTTGTCAACAACTGGTCTGGCCAGATTGCAGTTGCCCAAATAACTTTGTCGACTCCCTTGGGGTGAAGTGCAATATAAACAATAGACTCCATCAACCTTGTCTTATTTACAGGATGTAAGGTTCCAACTATTTCGACTTGCCCCAATACTTTAATCAATATATTGTTCTCTTTTAGCCCCAAAGTACTAACTGGATAACTCTCGTAACTCTTTTCTTCCAACACTGTTGTGCCTATTGAATTATCGAATTCGGAAGTTAGCTTCAAATAAGGTAACTGATCTTCATTACAGTTAATATTGGCCTCCAAGTTAGAAAAAAGCAATTCAAAGTTTTTTAAATCCAAATCACTGATTCTAAGCGAACTGACCTCAGAACATTTTGACTGTATAACTTTTCCTAAAACATTGTCGTCTACTATATTTTTTTTCAAACAACCAAAATCAATTTCAAAGTTGTCGTCTGCTCCAAATATCACTAAATGCGACCCTGACTTTAAAATAAGTTCAATTAAAGT
>JAJYVQ010000156.1 GCA_021791915.1 Actinomycetes bacterium
TTAAGTCAAATTTGTTCTGCATACTTACATCCAGTGAGCCGAACCAATTGCTTTCTAGGATCTTAATCGTATTCTTAAAATCCGGATATAAGTTTAAATTTTCGTTGGCGATTTCAATTGCAGGTAGAGATTTTTCAGCAGCCGTAATATAAATTTCTTTAATAGCTTTATTTTCTTGAGCCAATGCAAGACAAAGACACAATGATCCAGTTCCTAAATCCAGGATATTCACTGAAGTTTTTTTAGTATTTCGAATAAAATTATTTGCGATATCGATTAAAAGTTCTGACTCTGGTCGTGGAATTAGACATCGAGGATCTACTTTTACTAATATGTTTCTGAACTGCCAGTGGCGTGTCAGATACTGAGTTGGAATTCCAGATTGCCTAAGTTGCACTTTTTCGTTTATTTGATTTAATACTTTCGGGTTCACAGGATCGTCCATGAGTAAGTAAAGCTTAAATTTATCGACTTCCAAGAGATCTTCAAAGAACCAAATTGCTTCGTTATAATTTTCAAGTTGGTTTGCCACTGAATTTATCAGTTCGCGATAATTCTTGAACATTACGGCTCAATCTTTAATATTAGTTAGCTGATCTGCTAATTCTGCTTCCACCAGTGCAGTTGATAGCTCGTTCAAATCCCCCAAGAGTATTTTGTCTAATTTATACAATGTTAACCCTATCCGGTGGTCCGAAACTCTGTTTTCTTTATAGTTATATGTACGTATCTTGTCTCCGCGACCTCCCGTACCGACTTGGGCTTTTTTTGTATTTGACAGCTCTTGATTTCTTTTCTCTGACTCCATTGCGTAAAGTCTCGAACGTAGTACCTGCATCGCTCGAATTCTATTTTGAAGTTGACTCCGCTCATCCTGCATCGATACAACGATACCTGTGGGTAGGTGTGTAATTCTAACTGCCGAATCTGTTGTGTTAACGGACTGTCCTCCTGGACCTGAAGACCTAAAAATATCAATTTTTAAGTCAGAATCGTTAACTTCAATTTCGATCTCACTGGCTTCTGGTACTACTGTAACAACTGCTGAAGATGTATGTACTCTACCTGAAGATTCCGTAACAGGAACTCTTTGAACTCTATGTGGACCTGCCTCATGCTTGAAGTGTCTCCATGCATCTTCTCCTTTAACTATAAAAGTAGCTTCTTCAACTCCTCCACGTTCAGATTGAATGTCGCTTAAAATTTCAACCTTCCATTTTCTGGATTCCGCCCATCGAAGGTACATATCCAATAATACTCTTGCGAATAAATTTGCTTCTTCCCCACCTTCGGCTCCCCTTATTGAAACTATAACATCTCTTCCGTCATTAGGGTCTTTAGGTGCCAAAAGTATTGCTAGTTTTTTTTCAGCGACTTGTAGCTGTGTTTGAGCCGAGTCAAGTTCAGACCTTATTAAATCACGATCTTGCGGTGTGGCTTCAGATATAAGTAGTTTAGCGGTTTCAATATCTTCCTTAAGAGCTTCAATCTCTCGTGATATTTCAACTAAATTTTCAAGAGTTTTGAATCGCTTTGAAAGATCTGCAAACTCTTGCTTATCGGAAATAATTTTGGGATCAGACAGCCTAGAAGCTACTTCTTCGTATTCAAGGACAAATTCTTCTAAACGGTGAAGCACCCTAATAAATCATTAAATAATTATTCTGCCGTTTTTTTTCTGGAAGCTTTTTGCCCATACCTCTTTTGAAATCTTTCGACTCTACCACCCGTGTCAACAAGTTTTTGCTTTCCAGTATAGAACGGATGACATTCGTTGCAAAGTTCAACATTCATTATACTTTTAGTTGAACGTGTTCTAAACGTATTTCCGCAGGAACACTTAACGGTTGTATCCATATATTCGGGATGAATTCCAGTTTTCATGATACATTTATTATAGCCTAAATGTTAACCTAAGGTAACGACAAATTCAGTCGTAATAAATGTAAGTACTCAATTTGTACAAGTTTTCTCTCCAATGGTTAGAATTCCAGTGGTTAGATTTTGTATTTTTAGTTGTAGCATATTAGACTATATCCATCGGTAGCTTGGTTTGAATCTAATCTATTTGAATCTAATCTAATAGTGTGAAGGTCATATGAAGGTCAATTGACGGATTGTTAAGTAGGTATGTTAAAACTATTAGGCACAGGTAAGTTAGGCACAGGTAAGTTAGGCACAGGTAAGTTAGGCACAGGTAAGTTAGGCACAGGTAAGTTAGGCACAGGTAAGTATTGTCCATTTAGGAATGATCTGTCTGGTACTCATTTAACTCTGGTACTTATTTAACTAATGTGGTATCTAGGTTAAATATCTAGTGCATTATAGTTTGGTTTGATGATCGAAGACCACGAATCCAATATTAAAAAAGACATAGGTAATAAAGAAGACATAAGTCAGTCGCAAGGACCGAGCCTTTTTATGTTGGTAGGATTGGGATTTAATTTAGTAGGAACAGTCGTAGGTTGTACTTTTGTCGGACTCATAGCTGATTTGGTGCTAAAATCTTATCCGGTAGGTACACTTGTTGGATTGTTTGTTGGAATTGTAGCTGCTGGTACGAGTTCATATATTATTATGAAAAAATACCTGAAATAAATCAGTCGCTTTACTAATTTTAGAATAGGAGAGGAAAATGGCGGTAGTTCCGCCAAACGCTAATGCAAAGCTTTTAGGGCAAGCCGTGCGAAAAACGGTTTTGATCTCGTTAACCGTATCGATGGTTGGCTTTATTATATCAATTTTTGTTGACTATGCTTTTGTAGGTGTGGGCCTATTTGCTGGCACCTTTATAGGAGCGTTGAATTTAAGACTCATGGATTCAAAAGTTGCGAACGCAAAATACGAAGGTTCTAAAATGGCAAAAAAAGGAATCGTATTTCATTCTATTGGAAGGCTTATCGGAGCCACAGGTATCATTGTCGGATCAGCTCTAATAAATATTTTTCTTGCGATAGGAATATTGGTGGGTTTAGTAGTTTTCCAGGCTGTTCTTTTGTTAACTATGGTAAAGTCGCTTAACTCTTCTGGGGTTTTTTAATATGGGTTCGTTTGCTATTTCCACAATTAATATACCTGTAGGCGATCATATTGTACGTCATATCGGTCCGTTAGCTTTCGATGTAGACACAATATTGTCCACGGTAGTTGCGGGTGTGATAGTTGTCGTACTTGGATTCGTAATGAGAGCAAAACTTACAAGTGGTGTTCCGAACGGGCTACAACTTTTCTTTGAAACAGCTGTTGACTTCATTGAAGACTTAGTTGAGTCTTCTATCGGAAAGAAGACTTCTAGGTTAGTTCCTCTAGCTTTTTCACTTTTTCTTTTCATCTTGGTTGCAAACTGGTTGTCTTTAATTCCAACTGGTTATCCGAGGTCCTTATTACCAGCACCAGCTGAAGATGTTAATACCACATATGCTTTGGCATTTATTGTGATTGTAATTGTTCATATCGGTGGTCTTAGAGTTAAACGGTTCAAATATTTCAACCACTATAAAAATCCGTTAAATATAATCGAAGAATTGGTAAAGCCGGTAACTTTAGCACTGCGATTGTTTGGTAATATATTTACTGGCGGTCTAATAGTCCTATTGATTGGAGCTTTACTGCCGATCGAGCTTGTACCTTTTGTGACAGCGGGTTGGAAAATCTTTGATATGTTCATTGGGTTTATTCAAGCATTTATTTTTGCTCTTCTTACCGTGGTCTATTATGGGCTTGCGGTTGAAGAAAGTCATTAACAGTCAACAAGATCTATAAAAATAGAATAAAAGTAATTGGAGGAAATTAATTATGGCAACAACAGGAATGGAACACGCTATTGAATTAGCAGGTGCTATGGTAGGAGGAGGTCTTGCTTTAGGTGGTGGTGCAGTCGGAGCTTCAATAGGTGACGGTTTGGCAGGTTCACAAACTATTGCGGCAATTGCTCGTCAGCCAGAAGCTGAAAATAAGGCCAGGACTTATCTGTTCATTACCGTGGGTTTGGCCGAAGCCATGTATTTTATTAATTTGGCTTTTATGGCACTTTTCGTATTTGTGCTGGTAAAGTAAGAACTTTTCGATTTATAATTTAACTTTTTAAGATCTAAAATCCTAAATGTTACAGACTCAATAAATCTACAAACATGGTAAGCGCTAAAACAGATCAAAAAATAATGTCTGAGTCAAAAAATTGTCCTTTAGATATCCATCAGTTATTTAATTCCGTATTTTTAACTGGTATTTATTCAATTGGTATTGGTCTGTCAAAGGTTGATTTAATTAGGAGGTCACAATAATGTTGGCAACCAATAATTTTTTATTGCCCAACGGTACATTTTTTGCTGAAATAATTGCATTTTTAATTGTACTTTTCATACTTTGGAAGTGGATTCTTCCTCCGATTACAAAGGTTATGAATGATCGCAAAGAAATGATCCGTTCTTCAATTGAATCTGCAACCAGTCAAAAAGCCGAAGCTGAGGCATACAGGGCCGAAGCTAGAGCCTCAATTGAAGCCGCTAAAGCCGAAGCTAGAGCTATAGTAGCAAAGGCAAATTCAGTTTCCTCTCAGCTTAAAGAAGAAGGTAGAAAGCGCGGACAAGACGAATATGAAAGATTGGTGGCATTGGCCCAGAGCGACATTCAGGCTGCAAAAAATCAAGCAGTCGAAGAAGTTCAAATGCAATTTGGTCAACTTGCCATAATTGCTGCTGAAAAAATAATTGGCGAAGAACTCGATCTAAAGAAACATGAGCGAATAATAAACGAAGCTATTTCTACAACGTCTAGAAACTCAAAAGTGACAGAGTAAGTTTTAAGATGAAACCTTTAACTTGGGGATATTCAACAGCATTGGTTAATGAGGCATTGGCATCAAATGGCTTGTCACAGTTTTTGTCGGAATTGGAGACATTTAATAGCGCATTGTTGAGATTAGACCAGCTTATGTTCTTGCTTGAGGATCCAACCGTTACCAAATCTGCAAAAGTATCAACTATTAGCGATATTCTTGCCAACAAGACATCTCAGTTAACTAAATTAGGAATTTTATTCGCAGTCAGAACTGAGAGGTCTTCTAACCTGGTTGAAACTTTACAGGAAATTCAGAAGAAGTCAGCATTGCACAGTGAAAGTTGGATGGAAACTGGTTCAGAACCTAGTTCATCCAGACAAGTTGCAAGAGACAGGATGATAGGTTATACGAAATTTTATTGTGATTATACTACTGATGGCAATGAATTAGATAAAGTCGAAGATGAAATTTTTGGTTTTGCTCGGGCCGTGGAAAAAAATTCACAGCTTAGATGGACTCTGGCGGACTTGGTAATACCTGTAGAAACAAGGTTAGCTCTGGTAAATGATATTCTGAAGAACGCTAGAGAAATAACCAAGAAATTGTCCAGGTACGTATTGCTAGCAGGTCGAATGCGAGATGTCGTATCAGCTTTAGATGAAATTGCAGCAGAAATTTCACGAGAGCGAGGGCGGAGAATCGCTGAAGTGAG
>JAJYVQ010000157.1 GCA_021791915.1 Actinomycetes bacterium
CGTAAAGGCAGGCAAAAATATATTAATCGCTGGTAGAACAAATTCAGGCAAAACAACTTTGTTGAGAGCACTTGCAAGTGAGATTCCCCCATCGGAAAGAATTATAACAATAGAACAGAGTTTGGAACTTGGAATAGATCAAATGACATCTAGGCATCCTGACTGCATTGCCTTGGAGGCAAGGCTGTCTAATGCAGAAGGGGTCGGTGAAATTACGATGGCGGATTTAGTTAGGCGATCTTTGCGGATGAATCCTGACAGGGTCATAGTCGGAGAAACCTTGGGCCCTGAAATAGTTGCTTTGCTAAATGCAATGAGCCAGGGTTTTGGTTCGCTTGCAACAATTCATTCTGACAGTTCGTATGGTGTATTCAATCGAATTGCATCTTATGCAGCCCAATCTGCCGAGAGACTTCCGATGGAAGCTACTAATTTGTTAATTGCCAGTTCAATAGATTTTATTGCATATGTATCGCTGTTTTTTGATGCCAAGTCTGGAAAAATAACTAGGCGCCTTTCATCTGTCAGAGAAGTTATCGGAGCTGACGGAAATATGGTTATTTCAAACGAGATTTTAAAACCAGGAAATGATGGTAAAGCCATCGTAGGTGCGCCGATTTCAAGTGCTACAGCAGCTGAACTCTCTGCCTGCGGATTTGTACCGAGTTACGAGGGGGTTGAAAGTTGGTGAAAATCCAAGTAATTCATTTAATAGCGGCCATAGGTTTTACTATTTTGGGCTTGATATCCCTAATGAGTCTAATGTTTTCATTTAATGCAAAGGTTAAAGATTCCCCGTTCACAATAATTAACAATTCTAAACTTACGACTAAAAAAGTACAGTTGATAGGTCTTGGCGTATTTGTGGCACTTTTGATCTTAATCGCAACTGGATGGATAGTAGTATCCATTATTCTTATGATTGTTTGGGGAGCTGGAATTTATTTCAGTAATTTAGGTAAGACAAAAGTATCTATTTCAAAATTGGAAGATATTGCCACTTGGACCGAACTACTGAGAGACTTATTTTCCTCGAGCGCAGGATTGGCTCAAACTATAGTAAGTAGCTACGACATAGCTCCCGAAAGTCTAAAGCCCGGGTTGTTTGAACTTAATATGTCCATCAAATCTGGAAATTCTATATCAAATTCTATTTATAGATTTGCTGACTGGCTCGATGATCCAGTAGGAGATTTAGTATGTGCAGTTCTAATGAATGCAGCCGACGGCAAGGCATTTAAAATTGCAAACCTGCTCAGCGATCTGGCTGAAAGTACTAGACAGGAAGTCACAATGCTATTGCATGTTGAAGCTGCGAGGTCTTCGACTAAAGCTAGCGTAAGAACAATCACATGGTTTAGTGCAAGTTTTTTTATTGGGTTAGCTGTATTGGCTAAAAGCTATATGTCTCCATACCAAAGTTTTGTAGGCCAAATGGTTTTAGTTTTTGTTCTTTTAATTTATCTTACGGGGATAATGCTAATGCAAAAGATGTCATCATTCCAGCCTAAAGAGAGGCTGTTAGGATGAATTCTCACTATTTGATAGCTGTAATTATGAGTGCAATTGCTTCGAGTATGACACTTATTTTAGTTCTGTCTTTTCTTAAAACAACCTCCAGTTTAAATGAAACCTTAAATCGTTACTACGGAACTCAAAACAGTGAAATCGATACTAAGCCGTTTGAAAAATTTAGTCAAAGTATAGGAGAAAACATATTAAAGCAAGTCTACGGTTATCTGAATAAACTGAAACTTTACGATTCTTCAATTCAAGCGGATCTAGATTTAGTCAACAAAAATATAAAAGAAATCTCATATCAAATCGCAAAAAATTCAATTATGTCGTTTGGTGTATCGATTTTGATCTACATACTCATTCAATTTTTCAAAATCAATTTCAACCAAGAACTGCTATTGCTATTAGCTCTTGTAGTAATCGTCGGGCTTTCTATATTGCCAATCTTGGAGTTAAAGTCCGAAGCAAAAAAAGAGAGGGAAAATAGTTTGATAATAATATCGGCTTACCTAGATTTAGTGAGCTTATGTTTGTCTGGAGGAATGGGACTCGAAGAGTCCTTGACTGTAAATACAAACATTGGAAGATCTGTTCTTATGAGTAAGTTGAGCAATCAATTTGCACTTAGTAATCAACTTAATCTGCCACTCTGGATGGCTTTCAATAATGTTGCAGAAGACTTAAATTTACCTATCTTAAAAGAAATAGGTTCAATCTTCAAAATATCGGGGACAGAAGGCGCAAAAATTAGAAATTCTATATCGCGCAAAGCTCAGTCATTGAGGGAAAAGCGGTTAATCAAAGAGGAAGCTGACGCTAATTCTGTCACGGAACGTCTATTTTTACCTAGCGTTCTTTTGTTGCTGGGATTTTTAGTGTTTGTCGGTTATCCTGCCGTCGAAAAAATTTTTACTGGTCTCTAAAAGAGAAAATCATTAATTAAGAAAGGAAAAAATGAAAAAAGTATATTTGCAGTTAGAAGTAATGTTTTATTTTCTGAAAGCTAAAGCGTTTGAGTTACATCACTACGAAGAAGGATCAGTTGCTGAAACTGTTGTTCTTACCGCAGTTTTCGTTGCACTTGCAATTGTAGCCGGAACGATTATTTTTAACGCCGTAAAGTCAAAAGCAACCTCAATTACTTATAATACGCCAAGTAGCTAACAAGTGGCACTATCTAATTTAATAATAAGGATATATTTTGCTAATGAAAAATGAAAACGGTTCTGTTACTGCAGAGGCGGTAATTATAGTACCTATTTTTATGGTAATTATCTTTTTAATTGTTCAAATAGGAATATTTGCTCACGCATATGAAGTTTTGCAGGCTTCAGCTGAAGTTGGGGAGCAAATTGCCTCAATATCACCGAAAAATACTACTGCAGTTGATGCTACGGTTAACGGTGTTATAAAACAAAGAGGCGGAGGAGACATTTATTTAACATCAATAAATGTTAATTCGTCTGACTATTTAACGGTAATGGTTAGTGGAACTTGTAAGTCTATATTGCCTTTTTTTCAGATCAAGTTGACCGCTACGGCATCTGGAGACGTACAACGCTTCAGGGCAGGCGAATAGGTGGAATTGCCATGAATAAAAGAGAAATCAGTGACAATACTGCTGGTTCATTAAGCGCTGAACTTGTAGTATTGGCTCCGATATTGTTGGCGATTATATTTTTGTTTGTGTTTGCATTGAGAGTTGAACGAACCTCTATATTAATTAAATCTGAAAGCAGAAATGCGGCCCAGTTAGCATCTGTTGCTGGAAGTCCGACAAACGCTTCGGTACTTGTCAGTGAACACGTAAACAGTGAACTTGCTCAACAGGGAGTTTATTGTTCAAATGGAGCTCAAATTTCAATTAACTTCAGTAACTACAAACCTGGTGGATATGTAAGTGTATCGGTAACTTGTAACGTATCTTTGAGTGACCTTGGAATTCCTATATCGGGAGGGACTGTCACGGAAACGTCCACTAGTACAGCTCCGATTGATCCATATGTAACAGTGACGGGATAAAAAATGCTTTCGAAAAAGTTAAATTTGTCAAGTGAATCGGGATCTATCACTGCAATGTTAGTGGTACTTTTTGTTGTTTTGATAGCGTGTCTAGCAATAGTTGTCGATTCGGGTAGACAGTTGGGTGCCGAAGTAAATGCACAAGATTTGGTAAATCAGGCAGCAAGAGATGGAGCTGCTCAGCTGGTTGTTGGTTATCTGCGTCAGGGTCAATTAGTTCTAAATCAGACTAAAGCAGTTCAAGCAGGAGAAAATTTTTTGGCTGCCTCAGGACATCCTGGCACCGTGTGGGTAGTTGGCAATACTGTATATGCCAAACTCAACTACAATATCCCAACTCTTTTTAGTTCAATATTTGGCATCAGATATCTTAGAATTTCCGCTATCGGTTCTGCCGTAGATGTTAGCGGAATCGGACCTAACTAATAAGTTCTTAAGTTGCAGAATCATAGTGTCAATAATTTGTTCCTATGCGTTTAATTTCCTTTTTAGACTTTTAATTTTAAATGTTGCATCGAATAATAAATAGACTTTTTTACCTAGCAATATTTATCTTGACATCGGTGGGGGTCGTATGTGGCATACCAATCTTTATTATTGTTTTTAATAAATTAGTCGAAAGGATCGGCTACACGTCCTTTCGTGCTTCAAGTTCTAAATTGTTCATTTCGTTACCATTTAATAAGATAGCCATGTTTGTATCAGTTGTCTTGATAATTTGTTGGGTTACTTGGATATATCAAATACTGATTCTGTGTTTTAAAATATTTAAGATAAATCAATCTTTGATATTTCATAGTCAGAAAACTCGAATCACTTTCGGTGAATTTATTTCAAAAAATATCTCGCTGCTCAAGCAATCGTGGTGGAGTCTTCTTGTTCCATCTCTACTGATTTTTGCACTTTTAACGCTTTCGGCTGTGGGATTAAAAGATGTTTCAAACCCGTCAAAAGTCAGCTCAAGTTATAACTCGGTAACAAATATAAGTAACTATTACAATACTAATTTCAATAAAGTTCAAAATGTATCTGAAAGCATCGAAATTATGGATCTTCATCCTAGTACGTATCGTGCGACTGTTCTAACTCATCGATATAATCCTGATAATAATAACTTAATAACCGGTCTCGAATTTTTAGGATGTGGTTTAAGTGGGATGGCTTTAAGTGAACTGGTGAGAATCAGACGCAAAAGACAGATGAGTAATCGAAAATTGAACGAAAGAATTTGGTTGCCGACCGATCAACTCAAAGAGTTTGAAATAAAAGTTACGAAAACTAATTTAGAGTTACGAAATCGCATAAGAACTGCTTTTGAGTTTTTAGCAAGCACCATTAATATAGAAAAATTCTTGGAAAAAATTGAACACTTCAAAATAAGTGAAAATGACGCTAGCTTTTATTGTAAAGATAGTAGTTCATTTAACGAATTATCTGAGCATTTTCGACATCAAGGTTTTGCTATAGAAAGTTCTAGAAATTGTATATCTCTAAACTTTCACGAAATAGCTGAAACTAGGTCATCCGAATTTAATATAAGAGAGTTGCCAATTTCATTTGTGTGCATAGAACGCTCAGCAAAAGAGTACACGTTTATAAACTTATTTTTGAACAAAATATCTTACCTTAATATTGAATTAGATAAAAGATTTTTGTCTCACGTTGTATTTGAGGCGTTGACTTCAGAGTTGTGTGGCGGTATCGAGGAGATATTTTGTATCAGTAAAAATGAATATTTTGAGTTTGTCAAACATATAGCACCTATTACTTTTATTGAGCTAAGTCTTGAAAGTTTCATCGAAACATTAAAACCTGAACAACTTTTGAGAAATTCTTTAGTTGTGGTAATCGGTATCGAAGACCGAGTCGAAGAGAT
>JAJYVQ010000158.1 GCA_021791915.1 Actinomycetes bacterium
GTACTTAAGAGGTTTCTCTACAACTTGGATTCTAGATACAGCAGCAAATGTAGTTAGATAAAAGTCTCTGTTAAATCCTGGCATCATGAACAAAACCGATTGAAGTAATCCTTGATGATCTATCCTTATTAGTTCATTGCCGGTTTGAATATCCAAAATAACTACATCGGTATTATCGCAGGTAATAAGTTCTCCCGAAATTTGATAAAGTATCATATGACTTCGGTGTGACTGATCTTTTTCCCACAAAACTTCCAAATTATCACAACGAAATGCTTTAAGAACGTTGTTTCCACTGTCAAAACCAACTACAATATTTCTCTTAGTGTCTAATATAGGTGGGTTAGCCACAATTCCATGTGGTTTGTCCACAATATTTACATAATCAATCTGACGGGTATTTAAATCTATTCTTATAAGATGAAGTGGACCCTCTGCGATTCCAAGTCCACTTAGACTTCCGTTATACGTGTGGGTATTTTCGCCGTTATCTAAAAACCAAGCGTAGCCATTATGAATGACGCAGTCCCATCCGTAATGTTGGCCTTCAAAATTTCTATATTTAGTTGCCCATATTTTGGTAAGAGATCTATTAGCTTTGTCGAATCTAACTTTATAAAATTTACTAATTCCTACAACGTAGATGTCTTCATCACAGCTCGAAAGTCTTGCTACTGATGGTTCGTCTAGTTCAATCGAAGCTACGATAGTTAAATCTTTGGTGTCAAAAATGAGGATCTGACACGGTAACTCTGTGTTTTGTATGGGACTGAAAGTTGGAAGTGTCCCGCCAAAATTTTTGGTAGCTATGTATCTGTCGTCTATGGTTACAAATCCGTTGTAAGGTACATAGTATGGAAGTTCCCGTGAGATTAGTGACTTTAAGGAGTTGTCTAATAAGTGGATATGGTTTCCGAATACGACAAGCAGGTTGCCGTTTTCCAATACAGCTATGCTACCTGGCCAAATCGGCCCGCCCGGTAAAGTTTCACTTATTTTAATGGGTTCAAGCGACACCAGATCAATCTCTTCGACTATAACCTGCGAATCGGTGTCATTTGGTATGTGACGAAGAAGATATATATTAGCTTCAAGCGAAGATACCACCATATTTGTAACAGGTGCCATTCTGCTGGTAGCTTTTAGCTCACTGTTTTGGGTGATTTCCAATGCACCGTCTATCTGTTGTAGTCTAGAGTTGGTGCCGTCTTCAATTCTCCACATCTTAAATTATTAAAACTTTCTTACGGCGCAATTTATCTAAATTTACACTGTTATTTAAATTTACACTGGAGCTTCAAGTTCCAATCTCGGCGTTTTAACTGGAGGACTTATTTTAACAAGTTCGTCTATAAGTTCGTTTTTAACTGACAGATATCCCGGATCATCAAATAGATTGACATGCTGTAGTGGATCAGAACTTAAATCATATAGCTCCCCTTCGGTGCCGTCGTGTAAAGTCCCTGGTAAGTAAATAGTCAATACCATATTGTTTTTGGTAATAGTTCTAAGATGTACCGCAACTCCGAACAGTTCACTGTCCCACTGCGTAAGCTGTGGTCCTGCCAGACGATCAGATTCGTTAATAGGTAACTTTTGTCCTTGCATCCAGTTTGGAGATTCAATATTTGCTATCGAGCAGAATGTAGGGGCTAGATCGATTAGACCAACTGGTTGTCTAATAACAGCTGGTGTTATATTCATTGACTTTGCTGGCTTCCATATAAGTGGTAGTCGCATAAGTGAATCTACATGATAAGGCCCTTTAAAAAGCAAACCAAAATCGCCACCTAATTCCCCGTGATCTGTTGTAAATATAACATCAATGTCGTCTGATATACCTCTTTGTTCCAAGTATTTCCAAACTTTTTTTACCGCATCATCTATGAGTTCCACCTCTACGGCGTTTAAAGCAGTGATCTCTTTTAATTGATCAGTCGTCAGGCTTGAAGGAATCCAGTGTGGGGGAGCTTCATAGTTGGTTACAAGTTTTCCAGTGTACCAGTAACTCCAGTGTCGGGGCTTTGAATCTAAGACTCTTTCTCTTTCTGTTGCATTGCCTATATACCCTGCTGGAAGTGGAACATTTTTTATATCTATTCTGTCTATTTCGGATTGCGGAGGGTCCCAAGGATGGTGGGGATCTGGAAAGCTCATCCAGCAAAACCAATTTTCATCATCTTTTAAGGTTTTAAGCCATTCGACAGTACGATCTGCTACCCAGTAGGTGTGATACCATTCTTTATCGATCGGATTTATCTTTACCTGTGGACCTCCGAAATTGCCACCACCTTCGGAGTTGACCTCAAGGGACATATTTAAGGTATTATAAAAGCCACCTATGGCTTCCGGATGGTTTTCTTTTAACCATTTTGCATAGTGGAGGTTCCCCATAGCTCCGTGCGTTGCAAATTCCAAATGTTCGAATCCCCTGTGAAGCTGTCTGTGAGAGTCTTCTGGTAACTGTGACAGTGCATTTTCATAAAATCTGTTAAAAGGGTCGATATAGGGTTCAAAATGAGCCTTTCCTATCAGGGCTGTTCTGTAACCGTTTTGATGTAGAACTTCGGCAACCGATGGTGCATCTGTCGGCAGAGGAACACCATTCATCCAGACTCCGTGTGTAGAAGGGTGTTGACCAGTTAAAATTGTTGATCTAGAGGGCATACACACAACACTTTGTGGAATGGCTCTTTCGTACCTGATACCCTCCTTTGCAAAAGAGTCTAAAGTAGGAGTCATTGAAACTTGCGAACCGTTACAACTTAAAGTATCGTATCTTTGTTGATCAGTAGTTATAAATAATATTTTTCTTTTCACGGTAGTTGAAATTAAAGTTACTCAATTGGTCGAATTGTTATAAACTGTTTCAATCAGTTTAATTGCAACTTTGTAGTAAATTTAAAAAAACACAGACTAACTAATTTCAAACAGTGTAATTTAAAACAGTGTAATTTAAAACAGTATTTTAAACATAAAAGTGTCAGTGGACGAACAGTTAAAAAAAGCAGTGGATATTCTGTCCAAAAAAAGCTTGCAGAATATTGTAGACATGGTTATTTATCCAGTTGAACCTGGAGTATTTTCCGTTTTGAACCATGAGGGCAAAATTACCTTTGAATATTTCAATAAAACACAAGAAAGTTTTAAGATTGTTGAGCAGGTCGGCAAAAACCCAGTTTCAAATCAAGATCTTAGGACTTTTGGTACCATTGAAGACCAAAGAGCAAACATGTTTGCAGATAATGGAAAAAACTCTTATCCATTTGCATACGAAAGAATTTCGCAGGTTTTTGATCATCTAGACAGCCCCGATCTTATAGTTCTACATACTCCAGGACACTATTTTAAAGAAAAAGGCGGATATTTGGGCGAACACGGTTCCTTGGATATACTTCAGTCGAGAGCACCTTTTATTATCTCTGGAAATTGCATAAATCACTTAGGCTTTGTGGACGGACACATAAAAGCTGTCGATGTAATGCCTACTTTGTCTAATCTCATCTTAAAGGCCTTAAATTTAAATCCAAATAAATTATCTGAAAGTTACAATTATCTGTTAAATCTTGACGGAAAACAAAATTCTGAACTTATCGATAGGTGTTTAATAAGTGACAGATCATTTGATAGGCTGGTAGTTTTCTTGTTGGACGGGTGTAATTCAAATATCTTGTACTCAATGATTCAAGCTGGAGAACTTAAAAACTTAAGTTACTTAAAAGATAACGGCGTTGCCTTGAATCAAGGTACTATTGCATCATTTCCTTCTGTAACATTGGCTAATCACACTACCTTATTGACAGGTTATCATCCGGGACATCACGGAGTATTGCATAACGCTTGGTGGGACAGGAAAAATCAGAAAGAGATAATTACCGAATCACCGACTACATGGCATACTTCCATGCAGTATCTTAAAGACGGTGTTAAAACTATGTTTGAGGTTCTCAATTCTAATTATGAAGATTTGACTACTGTAGCAATAAATGAGTTTGCTGACTGCGGAGCAACTTATTCTACTTTTGACTTGATAAGGAATATGAGAACCGAGCAACTTTTGAATGCCTCGAACATGGCTTCTGATCCTTTGGCAAAATCTAGTTCAAAGTTTATTGAAAATCAGGAGTATCAACTAGCTTCTGGAGTAGATCATCTGGCTATGTGGCAGATGATAAATATTTTAGATGGATCATGGGATCAAAGAAGTTTTAAAGTACCGGATTTTGCTTGGATTAACTTAACTTTAACAGATGTCAGCTTTCATGAAGCAGGACCCGACTCTGAAATGGCAAGACACGCATTATTAGACACCGATGAAAGAATTGGAAGAATCTTGGAAAAGCTGAGTGCCAAAAAACTGTTAGATACCACGTTGTTCGTAGTCTTAGCTGATCACGGGATGGAAGAGACCAATCCTTTAGTTACAGGAGACTGGGATTTAGAAATGATTTCTGCCGGGTTAAGTTTTGTCGATGAGTCCAATGGGTTTATATACTTTAAATAAAGGTGTTTTAGGACTTAGATTCATACAATTAAACTACTCGATATTCTGATTCGTGAATCTCCATTAAACTTAATAATAGGATCTACAAAAATACTTTCATTATCGCTAGATTGCAAAAATAAGTTATTTATGAATTTAAGGTCTAATAGAACCCAAAGCAACTGCTTTCTAAGTTTAAATTTAATATAGTGTCGGACAACAGCATAGTTTCAGTTTCTAGAAAAACCAAAGAGACCGATATTGAGCTTTCATTTGGATTTATACCAGGTGAGATCACAGTAGACACGGGTCTTCCTTTTTTTGACCATATGCTGTCTCAGTTGGCCAAACACTCTGGATCGTCACTAATCTTAAAGGCTAAAGGAGATCTAGAAGTTGATGCTCACCACACAATTGAAGATACCGGTATACTTTTGGGTGAAGCAGTAGATCAGGCACTTTTTGATAAGACTGGAATTAAGCGCTTTGCTTCAATTCAGTTGCCATTGGATGAGACCTTGGTTGAAGTTGCCTTGGACATTTCTGGACGTAGTTTTTTGACATACAATGTTCAAATAGGTCCAGATGCTATGTCTTTGGGCACACCAGGGTTTGATCCTCAACTTGCAGAAGAGTTTTTAAGAGCGTTTGCTACTTCGGCCAAAGTTACGCTACACATTAATTTAAAGTATGGCAAGAATATTCATCATATCCTAGAAGCAGTATTTAAGGGTGTCGCAGTGTGTTTTAAGGAAGCTCTTGAGAAAAAGGGAGACCAAATTCCTTCTACCAAGGGAATCCTGTAAGACCAGAATTATTTAGTGAAACTTTCATGATTGGCGTAGTCGACTACGGAATAGGAAATCTAACTTCCGCTAAAAAATCGTTGGACTATCTTAACGCCCCAGTTAGATTAG
>JAJYVQ010000159.1 GCA_021791915.1 Actinomycetes bacterium
GCTATTTCAACGTATTTCATTGTCTTAATTAAGCTCAGCATTAACTTTCTTAAAATTCTTTAATTTTGTAAACTG
This sequence comes from Actinomycetes bacterium, assembly GCA_021791915.1. Classification (GTDB taxonomy): domain Bacteria; phylum Actinomycetota; class Acidimicrobiia; order Acidimicrobiales; family JABEUL01; genus JAJZNL01. The sequence continues at coordinate 76 of JAJYVQ010000159.1, forward strand.
CTTCTTTTATGTGAAAGTGAATTAATTGTCGAATCTTTTGTACAAGCTTTTAAAACCCAATCTCTTAATGTCACATGACTGATACCTAATTGTATAGTAATTCTAAAGTCAAACGCCATGTGAACTAGTAGCAGTCTTAATTGCTTGTTTCTAAATATCTACAGCTTTTTGGCGAAAATCATCGCTATAGCGTGGAGCTTAAATTGATCTTCTTTTTATTTTCAGTCATAATATTATTCTCCCATATTTTCTTAGGTTTGGGAGTCTACGAGAAAATCAAACCGCCGCAAATTAATATTGGACTTTGGAACAACGAGTCACCACTGTTTAATGTTTTTTCTTGCCCTAAAGTTTAATCCCTCAAGTGTTATATTTTCTGATTCTGGGTTTTAGATGTGAATAATATAAACAAAAAAGCAAATTTATTCTTACTATTTTTTAATTGAAAGGTAAAGGAGTTTTTTAGCTTCGATCCTAGACTGCTTTACCGCATCTACAATTAAGCCTGCCGTCATAGAAAGAGAAGCTAAAAGAACCAAACCAGTTGACAAAACTGCAGTCGGAAGTCGGGGTACTTTATGAATCTGAAAATATGTAATCACTATTGGAATACCCAGTCCAATTGCCAGAACTAGCAAGATTAATGAAATCAACGAATAAAATAAAAGTGGTCGAGACTGTCTGACAAAATTAAAGATACTTCGAATTATCTTATATCCATCTTTAAAAGTAGAGAGTTTTGAAGCTGACCCTTCCGGTCGATCAGAATATGTCACATCAACTTCGCCTATTAAACATTGAAGTTCAAGTGCATGAATGGTTATTTCAGTTTCAATTTCGAACCCATACGAAAAGACGGGAAATGATTTCACAAATCTTTTCGACATAACTTTAAGTCCGGAAAGCATATCTTGAATATCACTTGAAAACCCGCTTTTAACTAGCCAAGAGAGCATTGAATTGCCGAACTGGTGACCTTTGGGATAAGATCCAGAACTTATCGCTTTACGAACACCGTTGACTAAATCATAACCTTCTTGACACATTTGTATCATTTGCGTAGTTTTGGATGAATCATAAGTGTCGTCTCCGTCAACTAAGACGTAAACATCCGCCTCTATATTCGCAAACATATTTCTTACGACATTTCCTTTTCCCAACTTAGGAACGCTTCTTACGATTGCACCTGCTTTTGTAGCTTTTTCTCTAGTATTATCTGTTGAGTTGTTGTCGTAGACATAAACAACTGCTCCATCCCACACTTTTGAGAATTTAGTAACAACATTTGCAATTGTGAGTTCCTCGTTGTAACAAGGAATTAGTACCGCAACTAAACATGGGTTTTGAGATTCGTTCATTATTTTGTAATCTGTCCCATCTATTAATATGCAAACCCCTAAATCCGTGACAAATTGAGAGTTTCCCTCAGTTAGTTTAGGCTAATGACAGTATACTACAACTCGGTAGTTAAAGCTTAAGCGAGTAGCTCACTTTCAACAAAATTTCATTTTCTTTCTGTCTGAAGATTGTTAATATTTAATAACAACAAATCTATTATCCGAAAATTCATGGCTATTTATCCTTTGAAATAATCATTAAAGTAAATTTGCCCGCCTAAACTGCAGTTAGTTTAACTTTGTAATTATAAAATTGTTTAGTCAATACTTTTCTTATTTTTCAATATTAGAACTTGCTCTTTTAGTGCATCTACTGACACATTGTCACAAACGCTGATTTTTTTAAAATTAAACTTCTCTAATTCCCTGAAAGTAATCGGCCCTATCGCTAAAGAATTTATATTCAGGACTCGCCCGTCAGTCTGATTTACAATAGATCTGACAGCCGAAGGAGAAAAATAACAAACCAAGTCACTTCGTAACACTGCATCTATTTCGGCTTGTGTTAATATTTTTGCCGCAGGTTCATAAATATCGTATCTTCGAACCATAGCTCCAGCGCTATTTAGCGTCAATTCCATTCCTTGTTTTGCAGACTTTGAAAGTGGTAATAGTACTAATTGATTCTTAAAGTTAAATTTATTAGAGATCTCTTCTGCCAGCGAATCAGCATTTTGACCACAGCTTTCGTAACTGACCTTATGCCCATAAAGACTTAAAGCTTCAGTAGTAGCTGGACCAACCGACGCAAAATTTAAATAGGGTAAATTAAGATAAGATAAAGCTCTTTGACATACTATTTCGACTGCTGTCTTTGATGTAAAAACTATCCAATCAAACTTGACCTCCGACTTCAATAGATCTGTCATTCTAGAAATTTCGTCTTCTATAGGCTTTATGTAAATAAAAGGAATCGTAATTACGGTTATGCCGTTTTCTTTTAATTCATTGCCATAACTTTCCGCTTCATTTGCCAATCGGCTTAAAACAACGGTAAAGTGATCATTTTTTTGTTCGGGCATCTTATTAAACTATAGTTATTTTCTCAATTTTAACTTACTCACAATTTTAAGTTACTAATTCCTGACAATTTATAGCTAGTTAAATTAACGCATTTATTCCATTACTTGTCGCTCTTGAAACGAGCTTCTACTTTTAACACGTAAGTTAATTCAAAATTGAGCTTATAATTTGAAGATATAGTTTTAGAGATCTCAGTTACCCAGATTTAATTTTAAAAGTAACACTAAGATACAACCCCAAATTTATGATGTCAATTTGCAATTTTTATCAGTTAAAGTTAAAATACAGTAATAGAAATCACTCAGATGGCTGCCTTAGGAATTATCTGTCTGTAATGCAAAAATATCTTTAACTTTTAGAAAATTAACGATAGGTGGGAAAACTTAGCTTTTTAACCAGGAAATCTACAAAGTGACTTTAGGAAAACAGGACCTTAACGGTAAGCTAACTAAACCTGAACAATCAGTGAATTGTTCTCAGCAGACAACTCGGTTAACTGCAAAAAATAACGATCTTGATATAGCTGAATCCAATAGTCTAAGTGTCGAACAACCGGAGTTGGATATTAATTCCGCTACTGCTGACGAATTAATTGTTCACATTATGACAAAAGCAGCTGGGACAAGCTCAATATATAAATATCTCGCTAAATTACGTAAAATTTCTCCGATCTACAGAATGGGAGAACTGCCTGTTCTATTTTGCACGAATTACAAATACAGCGATTTTGTGTTTCGGGATCACCGGTTCGGCAAACCTAGCGCCAACGACAATCATAATCTTACTGCCCAAATGATGTCACCAGCTGGTCTTACAGAATCCGCTATGCTCAAACACTCAATGCTCATGAAAAATCCCCCTGATCATACAAGGCTCAGATCGCTAGTTTCCAAAACCTTTACACCAAGTCGTCTTAATAAACTTAAGCCACAGATAGAACTTATAACCGACGACATCTTAAATAAAGTAAGTGACATTAAGGAAGTAGAGGTAATGGAACACATTGCCTTTAGACTTCCAGTGAGAATTATCGGAGAACTAATTGGTATGCCAACCGAAGACAGAGATCAATTCAGATATGTCGTGGCAAACAGCATTGCGGCAATGGAACCAAGTGCCACATTAGAGCAGATCAAAAATGCAAGCCAAGCAATGTCTACTATGGAACTGTATATGAAAGAGTTTATAGTGGAAAAGAAGAGACATCCCGGAGATGACCTGTGTAGCGAACTTATTAATGCGCACGTATACAAAGACAAATTAAATGAGGATGAACTTATTGGAACGTTAGTATTGCTGTTTGCCGCCGGTTTTGAAACGACTACTAACCTTATTGGTAACGGGTTATACTCCCTTTTGTCAAATATTGACCAGTATGAATCCTTAAAATCTAATCCATCATATATTGAAAGTGCAGTTGAAGAGATGCTTAGGTATGAAAGTCCAGTACAACTAGATGCCAGAGTTGCCTTCGAAGACTGTCACATAGGTGAAACTGCCGTGAAAAAGCACGATACAGTTGTCATTTTTATAGGAGCAGCAAATAGAGATCCACTTCAATTCGACAATCCAGATATATTTAATGTCACCAGAGCTCCCAACAATCCATTGAGTTTTGCTGCCGGAATTCATCACTGCTTAGGTGCAAATCTGTCCAGGTTGGAAGGTAAGATAGTTTTTTCGAAGATGCTTGAACGATTCAAAGATATAAACTTAACGGATGAAAAAGTAGTTTGGAGAAACTCTTTTATCCTTAGAGGGCTTAAGGAGCTAAACGTTACTTTTGGGTAAGCTTCACTTTGACATTGCTTCTCACAAATTTCTATTATTTAATTACGTTTTTATTATATAATAAAGTTTCAATTATCTGTTAAGTTAAGGCCAGCTACATCTCCGATTACTATTACTGCTGGAGGGGTAATGTTTGAATCGCCTAAATCTTTTAGGGTGAGCTTCATCAGTTCCTGTTTTTCGTAGCTTGCCCACCGTATTACAGCAACAGGAGTATTTTCCATTCGTCCATATTTAATCAATTCGTCGGAAATGGTTTTTCTGTTTGCAACACCCATGAGAACTACTATAGTTGAATTTAACTCAGCCAAAGCTTTGTAGTTCAGGGCTTCAGTTTCAGAAGTCGACCCAGTAACCACAGTAAAGGCAGCCGATACGCTACGATGTGTCAGAGGTATTCCCGATAACAAAGGTCCTGAAGTTGCCGATGAAATACCTGGGATTACTTCAACTTTGATATTGTTTTCTTTTAAAGCTAAGACTTCTTCTCCCCCTCGTCCAAAAATATACGGATCCCCCCCCTTTAACCTGACAGTGATTCTGTGTACTTTGGCTAAATCTACTAAGATCTTATTTATCTGTTTTTGTTCGATACTTCCACCAGGAGATTTACCTACATAAACCAACTGACATTCGCTTCGGCTAAGATCTAGAAGTTTTTTGTCCACAAGTCGGTCATAAACGATTGCATCAGCAACTGATATCAGCTTAAGACCCTTAACAGATATAAGATCAGGATCACCTGGACCTGCTCCAACTAAATAAACAACCGAATCTCTCAACTTAACAGTCTCTTTACTTTATTTTCTAAGTAGTGAATTATAACTTTTTTGTTTACTAATTACTCAGCTCAACAAATTAAGTAATTTTTATTTTTTTAAAATTCACAACAACGCACTATTTTCATACGACAGCCTACTACTAGTTTTAAATTACCACTATAAGTCTAATTCATACTAGCTTGATTCGAAATTGAGATAATTAATCTCAACTTCTACAAAGATATTAATTGAAGATCTTTAAACATTAAAATGTCAGTTTTAT
>JAJYVQ010000160.1 GCA_021791915.1 Actinomycetes bacterium
CTTCCAAGCTTCAAAAGCTTCGGACATCTTTTCATTTCCTGTCGGAAGTCCTGTATTTGCTGCCACTACCCGATCAAACATATCAGGATTTAAACTTAGTAATCTTAGTCCGATCAATCCACCCCAGTCCTGGCATACCAGTGTTATATTAGAAAGTTTAAGTTTGTCGAATATTAGCTGACTCATCCAATTAACATGGCGAGCGTATGTATAGTCGTATCGACTTGAAGGTTTATCCGAGCGCCCAAAACCTACCAGGTCAGGAGCTATTGCCCTAAAACCTCGATTGACAATTACAGGAATCATTTTTCTATACAGATATGACCACGAAGGCTCCCCATGCATTAGCAAAACTGGCTTTGCACTTTTATCGCCCTCATCAACATAATGTACCCGAAGTGTGCCACCGTCTAAATCGTCTATTTCAAAATAGTTTGGTTCAAAGGTATATCCGTCTAAATTGTTGAACCTATCGTCGGGGGTCCTAAGCGACTCCATTTTATAATCCTCCTAGATTAAAACAAAGTACTTTCACAGATGACCGATGCCAGTCGTGAAAATTAATTTTTTAATACGTTACTATTTTATTTTAATCTAAGCGGATTAAAAAAACAAATAAGTAGCAACAGCTAAAAGATCCAACTAATTAACTGTAGTATCCCATTACATCTACGATTAAATCTGAGGACCCTATGGCATTGAATACATTTACAGAACCGCCTGACCCTGTCTTAACAAGATCTAGATTTGCCACCACCTGGCCCTGATTAAAGTTAAGATCAGATATATTAGGAGGTGAACCTCCAACTACATTTGGAGTTGGAAAGACTGTAAAAAATCCGCCGTTAGTTGTTGCATTAACTGAAGTCACATTAATTACAACTGCTATAGCATTAGAAGGAATCGGCGAAACAGTGGCTGCCTGCATAGTATAAGTTTCACCCTGAGTTAAGGGACCGTTGTTTGAAGTAGCTCCACTGTTGCACTCGTTTGAACCAACTAAAGGTGGATTTGCTGTTCGCGTATCACACAGCCTAAACGGTACTATCGGTGTAAATGCACTACCTGATGTTGAAGACGTTGCGCCAGTATAGTAACCGTTTACATCAACTATCACATCAGTATTCCCATTGAAGTTATATATAGAAATATCTCCAGAAGTTGGATCTATAGGTACAACAACACGATTTGCAACTGATTCATTTGCGCCAAAGTTCAAGTTGGAAGCATTCGGTGTCTGCGTAAAAGCCGGATACACTGTCAAAAATCCTCCGTTTTGAGTAGTATCTGTGGCAGTAATGTTTAGAACAACAGCAATAGCAGAACTTGGGACAGAATCTAAGACTCCTCCGGGGCCTGATCCAGCCACATTGACATTTATAACAGAGTTAGGGCCCATAGTTCCACTTCCGCTACTGTTACACTGGTTTGACGAAACTCCAGGTTGGGTTGGCCTGGTATCGCACACTCTAACCGGACTGATCGGCACATACCCACCGGCATTTGAAGTAATACTTGGAGGTGCAAAATATCCCTCCACGTCAACTATCACGTCAGTAGATCCAATAAAGTTGTATATCGAGATAAATCCCCCGTTTCCGATTCCAACCTGAACTAAATTCGGAACAGATTGACCAGCGCCAAAGTTAATAGTAGAGGTGTTCGGAAGAGCCACGCCAGTTGGATATACAGTTAAAAATCCCCCAGCTTGAGTGGTGTCCGTGGCAGTAACATTTAGCACAACAGATGTCGCATTAGATGGTATTGTAACAGTTCTATGAACTCCCGTGATTCTTACATCCAACGAACTGCTGGTGCCAAGTGGATTGGGACCGAACAAGTTACACTGATTGTAATTTACGTATGGAGGGTCTGCTGCTCTAGTGTCACATATTCGGCTGGGATTTACGGGATTGTATATAGTTTGAACATATGTATACTGATCGTTTACACTTGTTGCCGAGGTCATCCCGTTGGCAGTAACAGTAACATTAACCGTTCCGGCACCTATAGGGCTTACAGCAACAATCTGAGTTGAAGAGACCACAGTATAACTTGTTGAAGCATTTGATCCAAAACCTACTGCAGATACATTTGCGAATCCCTCGCCATTTATCGTAACCTCGCTTCCACCTGCAATTGGACCGCTACTTAGAACGACAGAACTTATACTTGGTGTTACAACTTCGTAAGTTAAAATTACATTTGTAGCATTAGTTCCTCCAGTTGCAACGCAAAAGGTGACGGTTGCACAACTGATAGAAAAATAATTAAGTGTAATGTCCGAAGATGTATAAATTATTGACCATGGTGCTGAGTTCAATGGACATATCTTCGCACAGGGTGTTCCGATTGAAGCTACAATAACTCCTTGAGACGAATTTTGCGCTGTTGAAAAACCCAATCCCTGACAAAAAGTCGACGTCACGCAACTAACCTGTCCAATATAGCTAATTGATGAAGGCAGACTAGTTACCGTCCACGAAGTACCGTCAAATACTGCAGTGGCTTGTCCAACTGCAGTACAGAAGGTAGTTCCAACACAAGACACTGAGTTAAATATTTGCGTGGATACTCCAGAAATAGTTACCTGAGTCCATGTGGTTCCATCGTAGGAAAAATCTAGAGACGTTACCTGACTGTTGGCTGTTGAATAACCAACTGTTTGGCAAAAATTGTTTGCAGTACATGAAATGCTCGTCAAATCAGAAGAGCTTGAAGCCAACTGTTGAGTAGTCCAAGCAGATCCGTTAAAAACCGAAACCGTAGCATTTCCGTTATTGTTACCCACTGCTGCGCAAAACGAGGAACTAGTACAAGAAATATCATTCAAGTTCATCGAACCAATTGTAGCTTGTTGCGTCCAATTCGCCCCGTTGAATTCAACAGCAACCGTTGTAAAGTTCCCATTGCTATTCGAAGATGCAACCGCCATGCAGAAAGAATTCGAAACACAAGAAATTGAATCGATTTGGTCTCCGCTTATAAATGGTATAGTCGACCAAGAAGATCCGTTATAGACGTAAATACCTGAGATAAAGTTAGTTCCTTGGTAGTAGTTGCTGGCTGCAACACAAAAATTGGACGCAGGACACGAAACATCGGTTAAGTTTTCGTTGAACGGAACTAAAGTCAAACTAATCCAATTCGCATTTATGTAAGCATCTGCAGATGTACCAATTGCAATACAAAAGTTAGTCGAATAACAATTAATTGAGTAATAGCTTGAAGTCGAATTAGCCAGACTTTCTAAAGTCCAACCTGAACCCGAAAATCCAAGTGCCACTGATCCGCTACCTGAATTTGCAAAACCTACAGCCTGACAAAAGGTTGAAGATGTGCAACTTAAGTCAGAAATATTGCCGTTAAACCCCGAAGGAAGAGCCAATGATTGAAAGCTTTGTCCCGAAAAACCGAAAGCTAATAATGTCTGTTGCGAAGATCCTTGTACTGTTCCACTTCCGAAAATAGCGCAAAAAGCACCAGAGCAAGATACATTGTCCAAAACATTTGCACTACTTGGAGCTATCAAAGTATTCCAACTGTTCCCGTCAAAGTAAATGGCTTCTGCTACACTCCCACCACCTTGAGATGTCAAACTATCTCCAACAGCTACACAAAATGATTGACTACTACACGACACGTCGTTAATGTACTGAATCTGAGACGGAACTACTTCTTGAATCCATGAATTACCGTCAAACAAAAGCATAGTTGCACCAGCTGAAACCGTTGCTGCTGTTGCCTGACAGAAGTTAGCAGAAATACAGGTAACGTTACCTATGGTACTAATATTGGGAGGCAGAGTCTGATCCGCAAACGTTGCGCCGTTAAAGAAAAATGCCAGAGGGGATGAACTATTTGGATTTTTGCTTGAAGCACCTGATACCTCACAGTCCGTAACGGCTATACAACTTATGGAACTCAGTAGTACCTTATTCCCGACCAAATTACTGTTTGTAAGCATCGACCAGTTAGAACCTGAATTTGTCGTCGAATAAATTACTGCGGTTTCGTTTTCGGTAACGCCTACTGCGTAACAGGTATTTGAAGTTCCGATACAAGAAATCGAAGTAAAGTTGCTGGCACCTATTGGTGTAATTTGAGTTGGCTGCCAAGTTGGAGTTAGCGTCACCGCTTTAGCAGCATGAATGCCTACAGTGGTAAGAAATACAGTCATACCCAGAAATATCGAAAATATCAATAAGGTATTCAAGACATTCCTAAAAAGTCTTTTAAGATTTAATTCCACGCTTACCCTCCTTTTGAGTCTCACCAGCTCAGAAATTAATTATCTGCAACCTGGTAACCTTTGTTTTTTTAAAGTAACTAATCACACTAAAGATAGGACAATTTTAGAAGTGAATGTCACTAGCAACTCTGCTTTATAATTGACCACCTACCACCAACTACTTATGTTCTTATTATATCATGTATAGTAAGATTTTTCAAGTGACAAATGTCTGTCGAATGAACTTTTTTAGTTAAAATTTACAAATAAATCCTGTTTTTTAAAGCAAAAATTAGCCTATTAATTTACGACACTTTAATTTCCACTGTAATAATGTGCCAAATACCGATATTTGTAGTTAAGTGAAATCAGTCTTAGAGTAAATTGCCTTAAAATTATAAAGAAGCATACTTGTAATAAAAGAGCTGAAAGTGACAAAATGACCACAACAGGTGACGCTTCCAACCGACCTTTAGATTCAGAAATACCCCGCCCAAACTACTACCATGTAGAACACGTGATGGGAACGGTATTTGAAATTACCGTTTATGACAAGCTTCTTTCGGAAGTATCTTTTCGAAAAATAACTGAACGCATCTCGATTGAATGGAATAAAATAGATTTTCTTTTTAGCACATATAAAGAAGACAGCTTGCTTTCCAAATACAGACAGGGTTTAATCTCAGATAAGGAACTTCCACAAGAGTTTAAAGAGGTTTATGACCTTTGTCACTTAGCGTGTGTCAAATCAAACGGATACTTTAACCCATGGAGAATGCCTGGAGGTTACGACCCGACTGGACTTGTCAAAGGATGGTCTTTAGAAACTGTAATTCCATATTTTTTGGACGCAAATGTAAAATGTTTTATGATTAATGCTGGAGGAGACATTAAAACATATGGACTACCTAAAAATCAAGACTCTTGGCAGATTGGGATCCAACATCCCTGGGATATAAACTCGCTTGCTTGTGTAATATCAACATTAGACTCAGTGGCAACTTCAGGAGACTACCAAAGACCTGGTCAATTAATAGATCCATCTACAATGGCTCCCACAA
>JAJYVQ010000161.1 GCA_021791915.1 Actinomycetes bacterium
ACTTGATAACGTACAACAAATATATAACTCCATTTATATGCGGAGATCCGATATCCCGAGTACGCACTAAAGCTGAATGGTTTACTTTTGCCTTTTTAAGTAAGAATTTGACTTTCTGCAATATTTGTTACTGTATTACAAATTGTTCAAAATTTTCTTTGTGAATTACTGCGAAATCTGATTTCGGGTATAGACGATAGAATCCAGGTGGCATACTAAGATTTTTATATGGTTTTCTCCATTTAAATTCAAACGCCGACATCATGCCGCCACGTTCTTCAATTAAATCTATCTCTTGCTTGTCATAGCTGCGCCAAAAGTAATAGTTTGCAAATTTCTGATGATAGGCCATGTTTTTCATGCGTTCTAAAATGCAGAAATTCTCCCACAATGCTCCCGTGTCCGTCCGCAAATCCAATTCGTTAAAGTTTTGAATAAAACTGTTTCTTACTCCTAGATCACAAAAGTATACTTTACGAAGTTTGCTTATTTCACCTCGAGGGTTTCGTTTTAACGAAGGGAGTCTAAATATTACAAAGGCCTGCTCTAATAGGTAAATATAGCGATTAATAGTTTTTGCGTCAACATTTAGTATGGTAGCTAATTCACTGTAGGACACTTCATTACCTAGTTGAAGTGCGAGTGCCTGAAGAAGTCTTGAAAGTAAAGGTGCCTTCCTAAGCTGTTCAAATAATAGTAGATCTTTAAACAAAAAACTCGAAGTCAAACCATTCAGGTGTTGAATTGCAACGTCTTCGTTCGCTTGCCAAATTCGAGGAAAGGTTCCGAGACGAATAATACGATTCAATGAACGAGATGCTGCCATGGAATCTTCTAAGTAAAGTTCTGCATATGAAAGCGGGAAAAGAGTATGGAACCAAGCGCGTCCAGTGAGTGGTTCACTTATTTTGTTAGCTAGATCAAAACTCGAAGAACCTGTCGCAATGATTTGCATTTCAGGATAAGTATCAACAAGTAATTTGATAGTGATGCCGATATTTTCCACTCTTTGTGCCTCGTCAAGAACAACTAATTTTCTACCCTGTAGATATCCGTAAAGTTCCAGCGAAGTTTTATTTGAAAGTGCACTAGCGATATCTGGCTGATCACAATTGAAGTAGATACCTTCATTTCCAAATTCCGAAAGTATACTTTTGACTAGAGTCGTTTTTCCAACTTGTCTCGCACCATAGATTACTACGGCAAGTCCTTTAAAAAGTTGCTTCCGTACGATTTTTTCTAGTAACCGATGAATCATAATACTATTATTATACCAGAATACAAGACCATAATCCTATAAATAGGTAAATTTACAGGATTATGGTCCAGTTATTTCTAGCAATGATTAGATAAGTTAAATTCTCTATAATTTCCTACTTCATAAAAACTAATATTCTATTAGCTGCCGAAGGCTTACAACTTGAAGATTTCCTAAAATTCGTTGCAAGAAATAGATTCTTGGATGAAATGCTATAAGAATGAATGAATTCACACTTCAAACTGGGAAATATTGGAACTTAAGCGAGGATCATTTGATCTAATTAACTTATAAGTTTATGAAGGTTGCCAAATTCAAATACTTTCAAATGAATGATACTAAATTGAAAAACCAAAACCATCGCAGATAGTCCGACGGTGATTCTACTAAATTTCGTGGCAACAGAAATAATTAAACACGTCGAAAACATGTATCATCCGAAAACGATCCATTGACTTTTAAATTAAGTCCAAATAATCCCCTTCGACGAGCTGTATAATTTCAGGCCCGAAATTCATCACGAAAACAAGTTGGAGTGGAGGATTTCAATTTCCATGATATTAGCCATACCAACAAACTTTTGCAGCCTTGACCGGTGCGACTACCGCAGAATTCACGGCCGGGATTAGACACTTAAGTTATGAAGCCGCCTCTTGTTTCTGGCCCACCAACAACGAGCGTTAAACTTGTGCTCGTGTCAAAGCTCTCAACATTAAATTAGCTTCACTAATAGTTGAAGTTTTAGTTTGGCAAAAGCGGGATGGAAGTTACTGATTGATCCCAATTTATGCATTCCTTTTCAATCTGAATTTAACAATTTCGCACTATAGATGCGCCATCTTCGATTGTTATTGCAAGCAGATCCAACTAGACTAGCTCCTTTAACCAGCATTTTTATCAGAGCGGGCGACGAGAATCGAACTCGCGTTCTCAGCTTGGGAATACTAGAATGGCGCAATTCACGGACTTTTACGCACCATAATAGCAGGTTAATTGTATAAAAAATAACCTAAAACTTTAGCAAACTTATACAAATGCGCCATCGATGCGCCATGAGAACAATAAAAGAAACTGCAAAAGGTTACTACAAATCGAATATAATGCATTTTATTTCGCAACCAATTTTTGCCTTTTGAACTTGAGGTCTTTATCTTGTCACACCCATAGAGTAAAATAATTTCATGTCAAATAGAATTATCTATATTCTTTCCGAATTTAATTTTGGTTCAAGAAAACAAATTAGGCCTTATTATTCAGCAGACAATAATTGTTATTATGAAAATAAGAGTTGCTTGCGCTCGACGTTACCAAATCTAATCTGGTCCGACTGTGGAACTTTCTGAACGCGACAAACAATTTATTATTGACTGCATACAGCGTGGGGAGCCACTGCCCACTCGTTTTCGACAGACTCTTTTTGAGGATCCACAGACTATTGAACTTGTTTGGTCTGGTAAAACGACTGAAGTTGAAAAAACTGTTTTACCATTTCAATCAATTGAACAAATAGACGAACCGAGAGAAGATTTAAAAGAACCTGCCAAATTAGATTTGTTTTCTATCGATGAAACAAGTGGGCGTCAAAAAGGAGGTTGGACAAACAAGCTTATTTGGGGAGATAACAAGCTTATACTTTCCTCGCTTGCGAACGGTCCCCTGCGTAAGGAAATTGAAGATGCAGGAGGTTTAAAACTCGTTTACATTGATCCTCCATTTGACGTAGGTGCTGACTTTTCTATAGATATTGATGTTGGGAAAGAATCTGTCACTAAATCGCCTTCACTTATAGAGGAGGTGGCATACCGTGATACATGGGGGAAAGGAGCCGATAGTTTTTTAGTCATGATCTACCAGCGAATCGCTCTAATAAGAAATTTGATGGCTGAAGATGGAAGCATTTATTTGCACTGTGATTGGCGTTTAAATTCTGCTATTCGTCTCATTTTAGATGAGATATTCGGAAATTCAAATTATTGTAACGAAATCGTCTGGATGTATGGAGGGAAAGGACTTACAAATGCCAAAAATAACTTTGTACGCTATTACGGGAGTATTTTCTTATACAGATCTTCAGAAAATGTCAATTTAAATATACGATCAAATTTAATATCGGAATCAGTAATGAAGCGTTTCGGACGATATATGAATGAAGATTACCAAATTACTTTTCATTCTTTAAGGAACAGTGGGGACAAATTAGAACTCGAAAAAGCCACAAAATCCTTCATTAGGGAACACAACCGACACCCAGCCGACGATGATATAGCTAGAGATTATGGAAAAGGAAGTCTATTAAAGGATATTTGGACTGATATTCCAATTGTTCGCGAGAATCCCAGTTATTTAGAATACCTTGGATACCCGACCCAAAAACCTGAAGCTCTCCTTGATCGCATAATCAAAGCATCTTCCAACGAAGGTGATCTTGTTGCTGATTTCTTCTGTGGTTCTGGCACTACTCTTGCGGTTGCAGAAAAACTTGGACGCAAGTGGATTGGCGCTGATCTCGGTCGTTTTGCTATTCACACAACAAGGAAACGTCTTATCGCCGTGCAACGTGAATTAAAACAACAAGACAAACCTTATCGCTCGTTTGAAATTCTTAATCTGGGTAAATATGAGCGTCAATTCTTTATGGGTGTAGATCCAACACAACCAGAAGAGGTGCGTTTAGAACAGTCTCGTCTAAAAGAAGAACAGTATTTGGAACTGATACTTACAGCTTATTCAGCCGAGCGATCTTTACAAAGTTCACCTTTTCATGGATTTAAAGGACCTATTGCTGTATTAGTTGGTCCAATCGATGCGCCAGTTACTAAGTCAATCGTTCAAAATGCCATAAAGAAAGCAAAGGAACTGAACATCACCAAAGTTGACATAATAGGCTTTGAATTTGAGATGGGTATTAAACCTGCACTTCAAGACGATGCTCGACAAGAAGGAGTTACACTTTCTTTAAAGTATATTCCCAATGACGTATTCGACAAACGAGCCATAGAAAAGGGCCAAGTCAAATTCTATGATGTAGCTTATGTCGAGGCAAAAATAAATCGATCAAAATTTACAGTAACGGTAGATGTAACGGACTTTGGAGTGTTTTACAGGCAAGAAGATTCAGATTTAATTGCCGCACAACTTAAAAAAGGTGGCTCGAAAGTCATTGTAGATAAAGGTAAAATTGTAAAAATTACCAAAGACAAAGACGGTAAGGTTTCTCACGAAGTACTCACAAATCAATGGAGTGATTGGATCGACTATTGGGCAGTTGACTTCAACTTCGGAACAAAACAAGAACTGATACGCATCAGAGAAGAAGGTGCAGAAAAACAGGTCTGGACTGGAGGCTACATTTTCCAAAACGAATGGCAATCGTTTCGTACAAAAAAAGACCGGAGTCTGGAGTTGCAGAGCGCCCCACATGAATACTTAGAAGCTGGTAGTTATAAAATAGCAATTAAAGTAATAGATATTTTTGGCAATGATACTACAAAGATTATCCCAGTAAAGGTAACTTGAGAAATGCCAATACCTTCTGAGTTTCCAAAAGATCCATATGAAATTCTTGACCCAAATATAAGGTGGTACCCTGGTAGCCAGGACCACACTGAAGAAGAGGTAGCTCAATTAATGCCACCTCTCGTTGCAAAAATTCGCCAAGAAGTTAACTTCTGGCGGAAATCGGATTATGAGGGTGCCTCCAAGACTTCTAAAGCACTCTTAAATTATTGGTTTGAAACTCCCCATGACATAATTACGAATAATTACTCGGCTCAAGAATTTCGATATTACTTTGCACAGCGTGAAGCTGTTGAGTCTGCAATCTGGCTATTTGAAATTGAGAATGCACGTGACCCATATGCCCTTATGAAATATGATTCAACTGGGAGAGTTGCAAGGGGACTATTTAGTGAGGACTGGTGTAGATATGTATTTAAGCTAGCCACAGGTACTGGCAAGACTAAAGTGATGAGTTTACTCATGGCATGGTCGTATTTTCATAAACTTTATGAGCCAAACAGTGAT
>JAJYVQ010000162.1 GCA_021791915.1 Actinomycetes bacterium
CACACTTTACAGTATCTTAGATGGTAGCCACATTAGTTGATTAAACTGTATAAGTAATTAAATTATGTCCGATCGTTCATTAAATCTGGTTTCAGTCGAAGAACTTGTGAGGAAATTTCCCGATCTAGCAGGCTCAAGAGCTGAGATAGTTGCTGGAAGTAAAGTAATAGTCGATGCACTTAAGAATGATAGATTCTTGTTTCTAGCTGGAAACGGGGGGTCCATGGCTGATAGTTTGCATATTGCTGGAGAACTAAAAAAATCTTTCGAAAAACCCAGGCCATTACCTAACGACTTAACAGACAAAATTCGTCTTTTCGACAGTAGTCAACAGCTGGCCGACAATTTGCAACTTGGAGTCAAAGCAATTGTCCTCGGTGTTGATCCAGTACTTACAACTGCAATCGACAACGATATTTCTTTAAGGCACATACATTTTGCTCAAGAACTACTTAGTCTTGGGGCCGAAGGTGATAGTCTGTTTCTGCTCTCAACATCCGGTAAATCTCAGAACCTGATCAATGCTGGAGTTGTAGCAAAAGCAATGGGTTTGAAAACCGTTTTGCTAACCGGCGCATCGCCTTCAGAACAGATGTTAAAAATATCAGACGTTACTATAAGAACACCCAGCACTCACACGGCTACTGTGCAGCACTACCACAGTGTGATATATCACAGTATTTGCGGAGTCATCGAGAATACGCTTTTTAGTTAAAATATTTATTCCTTCGTGGCTAAAATTTTAAAAGAAGAGAGGCCGGGCTTGACCGTCAGATAGACTGCTCCATTTTCGGCTTTAAAGTTTTTATATGTCTTGTTTTCCCTTGAGTCAATCTCTTGGGCAGAAGATATTGGTACATCTTCTATCTTTAAGAGTAGTTTTTCAGGTTTTTTGCTGTAAGAACTTAGCCTTAATATGTATCCTTTGCTGTCATAAGAGTTCTTAAAAGCTAAAACCTTTACATAGTCGCTGTCGACGGTAACAATTTTTTCGGAAACGTTAAAAATTGTAGCTGCATTATCTGCAAGTAGTGCTTTTTGCGTTTCAAGTTCGGCTAAGTGAGGAATTCTAGTATCTCTCCATGCTGAATTTTCGTGTAAATATATCGAAAAGTAAAATGTATGAGGACCAGGATCGTGACCGAAAGCTGGCTGTGCTGGTAGCGGTAGAAATTTAAAGCCAAACTCTTTTTTGGCATTTCTCGAAATTATAATTGATGCTTCTACAAGATCGTCTGCAATCCGAAAAGTGCATGCGGTAGAGCGAGGAAACATAACGGAGATTGAATTAGAATTTTCTCCCTCTAAGCTAAAAAAGTTTTGTACAGACCAGTAGGTCGGATCAAACCTGTATGAGAACGGCCGTTTAACCACTCCTCCTGGAGTATCCATTGTAATTTGCTGTGTGTTTGATTTTAATCGTAGACAAAGTGTAGCTGTTCGCCTATCAGATAGCGTCGTAGTCACTTTAAATCTTATTATGGGAAGTTCTTCATCAAAAAAGATCTCTCGCTTAAATTCGTGTCCGTTGATAGTGCCAGTAGAAGAAAACCCTACGGCTCGGTTTTCTCTTTCAATTGGCTCGGTTTTTATATTTTTGTTCCTAGTCGAATCTATTTTGCGATACTCTCCTCCTTTGTATTCATTGCCCATCCGCCAAAGTCCCCCTGAATCAAAGTATGCAGAAATATCTCCTGAAAGACTTAATACCTCATCGCCGCTTGAGTTTACGATAGAGGTGATATTTCCTCCAATTTGCTCATCTATTTTTACCTTAAAATTTTGCCATTCAACTGATGTTTGACCTAGTGTCTTTTGGTATTTTAGATATTCCACATTGTTTTTCTTGGTCTGATTATTTTTATCAGGATTATTTAGACCAGTGCCACTGTTATTATTATGTGTTTGATTGTATTTTTCTAAAAGCATAGGATAAAGCGATCGTATATTGTTTAAAGCTGACGTGATTATGGGCAACTGTTCTTTTCTCACGACCCGGTTTGTAGCAGTTCCTGTTATAAAATCGTGGTGATTAGACATCGCAATTGTCCACCAGGCATTTTTTATAGTTTGTCTTGCATTGTCGTCAATATCTTTAGATACAACTGTTGCAATCTTTTCGGTTGCTATTAGTTCAGTTGCCAGTTGTTTAGCAGCATTTTTTACTGTGGGTCTAGACGTAAAAAACCCAGTAAAATATTGGCTCGGATCTATAGATATACGAGGAAGATCGTCCCGGTGAAAGTTAACTAAATCGAAGTAGTCATCAAGTCCTGCAACAGTCGCCCAGATTTTTGTTTTAGGGTAAGAAATTTCATTGTAAGTTGAAATTAGATAGTTAAGATCAGCAATGGGCGAGCTGAAATCAAAACCTATAGGACAGTGTACATACGGTGTTCGAGACATTTTCTCAAATGAGCTGTAGTATTTTTTTATCATTGTAGTAACATGTGAGTTTCCTCTAGCAGGAACTGCTAAGGGTACGTCTAGTTCTCTAGTAATTCCGCTGTGAGCTAATTTTTCACCTTGACCATATGTAAAAGCCATCCATCTGCAGAGTACTTCAGAGTCATTGGGTCCAATCCAAATAAAATCAGCTGATTTTTCTTCGACTTGAAGTCGATAAGCTGTAGTATTTTTTTTAGGGTAGCTACTGCTTAATTCAAATTCGTTTCCGAGAAAAAACATTCCGTCAATTCTACAAATAGCAACAGAGTGCATACCTCCTGAATTTAATATTTCAGGCAACCCAGGTGAAAATCCGAAAGTGTCGGGGAAAAAAGCAACTTCGGGAACTTGATGCATACCGTTTTCTTTTAGCCAGTTCAATCCCAATGCATAGTCACGTAGTAGCAGTTCGTCTTGCGGTACTATTGTGTCTGGTGTCGTAACTCCCGAACTTAACAACCGCAAGTTTCCACTATTTACGTAGTTTACGACTTTCTGTCTATAAGACGGCATTGCTTCAAAAAACATTTTTAGAAAAAAAATGCACTCTACGCAGTAGATCCTTGCGGGATCTTTATCCAGCTCGTCTACAGCTTGTTTCAACTGTCGTTTTACCCATATGTTGAAATACTCTTTTGATGTAAACAGCCAGTCGGGGTCCCAGTGGCTAGTTTCGGTAAACAGTAGTACTTTTGGAGCGTCTTCTGGAATTCCAAGTTGTAGTCTTTTTTCTTTTTCAGCTTCTACGATCATATATTTACTACCTGTTGCTCTAATGTATTTTTTGTGACTTTATGCATTTAAACTCTCGTTTTGTTTGGCCGTGTGCAATTTTAGGAGTATTGATTTCTTTTTAACAATTCTAATTTCTTAACACACAAATGTCCAAGTTGAGCCGGAAGCAGTCGTTTTATTTATAACGTTAGGCTTTTAAACTTATGGTTCACGTTCACTAGATAAACAGTTGCAAAATAGATATACATTGTGAAAATAGATATACATTGTGAAAAAGATATACATTGTGAAAACATTTTGATAAATCAGATTAAAGATACCGCAAAGGTGGTAGGTCTTATTGGATTAGCCGAGATTAAATGTTTTAAGCAAGTGAGATCGAGCCAGCTCGCCGTCAGAAGATGGGACTTTAGACCCTAAAAAATATCGACTTTGATGAGTACCATGTATTATATGACACCTTACACTTATGGATATTTTCAAAGTAAGCAGCAGGATCAGTACCTGGTGTACTTGAGTACTGCTTCAGAGAAGTTAAATCATACGATTATTAAGTTACACAAATTTTATTATTTTATTAGCAAACAGTTAGGGTAGATGTATTTTTTTGAGGTAAAAAAATGGTATTTAAATTAGAAAAAGACGAAAGCGAAGACGAACAGCAGATCCGGGCTCACGCTCATCGATTCGCAAAAGAAGTGTTGAGACCAGCCAGTATAAAGCTCGACAAATTGGATCCGCAGTCGGTTATAGCAAAGGACTCGATTCTGTGGGATGTCTTTAAGGCGTGGTACCAAGAAGGTAATCATGTTAGTACTCAGGTTGTCAGTGATGAAAAACCCGACTCGCTTACTCCTTATGAAAACTGTGTTATTTTTGAGGAGTTGGGTTGGGGTGCTTCAGATTTGGCGATTAGTTTGGGAGTAGCAAGTTTTCCATTCGAACTTGCTCGACCGATCGCATCACTTACAGGAAATCAGCAGCTTTTAGATGAAGTCATTGAGCCTTATTTAAAAGATCGTGAGGGTAAAGTTATCGGTTGTTGGGCAATAACTGAACCTGGTCACGGTTCAGATACATTGGGAGTTGGAACCGAACCATTCAGCAAGCCTGAAACTGCTGGAAACTGTAGGGCCCGTCAGGATGGCAGCGATTGGATAATAAGCGGGCAAAAATCGGCGTGGGTATCAAATGGAACAATAGCCACTCATGCGTTATTATTCTGTACTATTGAACCTACCATGGGTATGTCAGGTGGAGGTGTATTCGTAGTTCCCCTAGAGGGTCCTAATGTAAAAAAAGGTTTAGCATTGGACAAACTTGGACAACGTGCATTAAACCAAGGAGAAATATACTTTGATGACGTGAGGGTGCCCGGAGGGTTTTTGATTGGAGGTCCCGATCTGTATCCCACGTTACTTAGAGCTACGTTAGCGTCTGCAAATTCTGGTATGGGAGTAATATTTAGCGGACTTGCCAGAGCCGCTTTTGAGGAGGCATTGGAATATGCTAGGACTAGGGTTCAAGGTGGTAGACCCATTTCTGATCATCAGATGATTCAAGGGAAGCTATTTAATATGTATAAACAATCTAAAGTTGCTTCTATATTTTCAAAACAGGCTTTTTTAGATAATGCCGTACATGCTCAAGCTGCAATCTTAAATAACTTGACTAATCCAAATGCTCACATTCCCGCACTTGCAAGCTGCATTGCCTCAAAAGTAATGTCAACTCAAATCGCTTTTGATGTGGCAAACGATGCAATTCAGGTATTTGGTGGAATCGGACTTTCAAAAGAGATGTTGATCGAAAAACTCTTCAGAGATGCTAGAGCTGCTCTTATTGAAGATGGCGTAAATGAATTTTTAAGTTTAGTTGGTGCTAAACAACTTATAGAAAGTTACGAACCGTGACTAGATCGCAAGGTTTTGTAGAGATTCTTCTAAGGCAGCGTGCAAGCCAAGACCCTAATGC
>JAJYVQ010000163.1 GCA_021791915.1 Actinomycetes bacterium
TTCAAATCATAACGATAATAGATTTTTGGATTAATAGCATTTACACATTTAATAAGATTAATCAGACAGAAAATCTTTCTAAAACTACTCCACTTAAGTTACAAAGTTTTGGAGTTGAAGCCATATTAAGTTACTTACTAGAGTTGCTGCTGTTTTTTTTAAGTTATAAGAATTTTAAGTTATAAGAACCTAATGTTACTGGACCTTGACTTTACTGGACCTTGACTTTACTAGACCTTAACTTTAGAAGAGCTTAATGTTAGAAGAGCTTAATTTTAGTAAGTTATTGATATTTTGGAAGCTTAATGATACGACATCTCGCAGGTACAAAATAGACTGGTTTTAGAACAAAAATGGTAAAAGATGAGCACAATTAGATTAGCGGCATGTCAGCTTAATCCCACCGTAGGGGATTTAACAGGTAATGCGGAAAAAATTATCAAATCGCTTAAGCATTGCGAAGAAATGGGAGTTGACGTGGCAGTTTTCCCGGAACTTGCCTTAACTGGATATCCACCCGAAGACCTAGCTTTAAAACCAGGTTTTATAGCAAAGTCTAACGAAGTAGCAACTTATGTTGCATCTAGAACAGAAAAGACAGTTGCTATATTCGGTTACATAGAGCCAAATATAAATTTAAACGGTGAAAATATTAAAGAAGATAGTCCCGTAGAAACTTCTAAGTCAGAAATTCATTCAGTAATTGATAACAGAGGTTTTAATTCTGCAGCAGTTGCCGTTGATGGTGAAATATTTGGAATCTACAGAAAAAAAGAACTACCAAATTACTCAGTTTTTGATGAAAAACGGGTATTTTTGCCAAGCAACAGTCTTGTGAAACTTTATTTAATCGGAGGAGTAAATATGGGAGTGGCCATATGTGAAGATGCTTGGACTCCCGGATTGCTATCTTCGGTATACGATGACAGTGCCGACCTCATTATAGTCATAAACGCCTCCCCTTACAGTACAGGCAAGCTTAATCAGCGAATAGACGTTATAAAGCAACGCACAGAAGAAACAAGAAAGCCAATTTTTTATGTCAACATGGTCGGAGGTCAAGATGAACTCGTATTTGATGGCGGGTCGTTTTTGATAGAAGCTGACGGTCAATTAAAGTTTAAAGCACCCCAATTCAGTGAAGGAAATTTTATATTCGACTTTGAACTAAATGAAAAACCTGCAAAACCTGAAAAGAAATCTTCGATTGCAACCACTTCGATCAGTTTGCGCCCTTTGGTAAAACCGGGAACAGCGTTACCGGTTTTAACACCTAATATGGATCCCTTAGAAGAAATATATTCAGCATTAATTTTGGGAACTAAAGACTATGTCCAAAAAAATAACTTTAAGGGAGTCGTAATAGGGCTTTCAGGTGGAATAGACTCTTCTTTGGTTGCCGCCATAGCTGCAGATGCCCTTGGGAGCCAAAACGTAACTGGAATAGCGATGCCTTCTAAATATAATGCAGACTCTTCGTTAACGGATGCCGAAGAACTAGCCTCACTTTTGAAAATTGAATTCAAAGTAATACCAATCGAATCCGTCCGTAAAAACTTTGAACAACTCTTCAAAAAAACTACGAAAGAGTCGTTAGTTGGATTGGCTGCCGAAAATATTCAAAGTCGTATCCGCGGAGTAATACTTATGGCTTATTCGAATCAAAATTCAAGCTTAGTTCTTACAACTTCCAATAAATCTGAACTTGCAGTTGGATACTCGACGCTATACGGTGACACAGCAGGTGGGTTTTCTGTAATAAAGGACATTTTAAAAACCCAAGTATATGAGTTGGCAAAATGGAGAAACCTAAAAACTTACGTAATTCCCGAAAACGTGTTAAATAAAGCACCAAGTGCCGAACTTAGAGAGGATCAACGCGATGACCAATCATTACCTCCCTATGAAATTTTAGATGAATGTTTAGTAGAACTTATAGATCACGATCACATAATTTCAGAAATAAGCAGTGAGCGCTTAGACGAAGAGACAGTACACAAAATTGCCAATATGGTTGATGTAGCTGAATATAAGAGAAGACAAAGTCCTCCTGGTATCAAGATATCTTCAAAATCTTTCGGCAAGGATAGAAGGGTACCTATAACAAATAAATTTAGGAATTAAAAGTAAAAGTGAGTTAAGCATAAATGGGTAGCGAGACATCGGTACAAAACAACTTTCATACTATCTTTGATACAGCAAATATCTGCAAAGAAGTTTGCATTTTAGAAAGAAGTATGGGAAGTCTCTTAATCAAATTGAGTCAAGTAAATTCTTCCGAAATTATTAACGACAAGAGTCTGATACTGGCATCGAAGTGGGCTTTACTTTTATTTGAAGATTCGAATAACTGGTTTAACTTAATACCTGTATCAGTTCCTGACATTAAAAGAGAAAATTTGAATAATTTTTATAAAGAAAATTCCTCATTAGTTAATTACGAAACAATTTCTCAATTAGTATCCAAAATTGATACCACATCAGAAATGTTCTCAAAAATAGATCTTATCGCTGATGATTCACCGTTAAATTTGAACGCAGAACTTTTAAGTGAATCGATGGAACCTAGGAGTGCACCAAAACTCAGCATTGATGCAAAGCAAGGTAGTTCCTCACGCTCTCATTTGGCAATGTCTGTTGATGAACCGCTGATAGATCTGTTTTCTGAACTTCTATCTTTGTCAAAAGCGGTTAAGGACTTTTTGGAACAACTGTTAGCTGAACTCGATCCTTGCTCGGAAAGACATCTTAAAGATACGATTGAAGTCACACTGTTCAACTTCAATAAAATGATTGAAGAATTAATTCCAGAATCCGACGATCGCTAGTTAATACAGTCGATAGGTAAGTTACGATTTGTAAATATATTAGTTAAGCTTCAATAAAAAGTTAACATACCAAGTATCTCTAGGAATTTGCAGTCGGAATTGATATCGGCTGCGGAGAGTTATTCATCAGATATTGCATTAAATTCCTAACAATTGGCGCTGCTCCCAAATCACCATACCCTCCCTGTTCTACGACTGCAGCAACTACGTACTTAGGTGAATTTGTAGGACCAAAAGCCACAAAAAGAGCATCTGGTTCGATATGATTGGTACTGGCGGTTCCAGTTTTACCTGCTAAGGGAAAACTGGAAAGAGGAAATCCCTGAAAAATACCGTAAGCAGTTCCGTAAGGTTGGGCAATGGCGTTTGTGAATCCCTGGATCAGAGTACTTCTGGTCGTAGCAGGCAGAGACACCGTTGCAGCTACTTTGTTCGGAACAGCTTGAACTTGTTTTCCATTAGCTGTTGCAATATCAGCGACAATTTGGGGCACATAACGGGTTCCTCCATTAGCTAATGTCGCATATGCATCCGCAAGCTGTATGGGCGTTATAACAGTCTCGCCTTGTCCGAATGCCATTTCTAAGTTATCTCCGACATACCAATGGTAGTGGGGAAATGCCGAGGGTGCCAAATTGTGAAGTTGCAATCTGGTTTGAGGAGAGTCCACCCTCCCTTTAGACTCATAGGGCAGATTAATACCTGTAAGCTGTCCGAATCCATATTGAGCCGCATAGTTTTGAATCGGAGTCGGTCCGTATTTGTTGCGATTCACCCAAAAATCATACCCTAAAGTATAAAAGAAAACATCATCTGATGCCCCTATTGCTTTAGTCAAGCTTAGATAACCTAAAGCTTCATATCCTGCATTGTGAAAACTACATTTACCGCTACAAGGCTGAGGAATCGTAAAAATTCCAGTGTCGTCAATGGTGGTATACGGAGTGATAAGTCCAGTATTCAAAGCTGCCGTAGCGGTTGCCAATTTAAAAGTAGAACCAGGTGTATACAGACCTGAAATCGCCCTGTTTAAAAGTGGTTCGTGATTTGCAGAAGATGTAATAGCCTGATAGTTTGCCTGAGATATTCCACCTACCCACATACTAGGGTTGTATGTGGGATAAGAAGCCATTGCCAATACATGACCGTTATTTGGATCAAGTATGACCACCGCACCCCCCGGTGCGGGAGGATGAATTCCAGTGGTCGGATCCACGGAATTCCGAAGCGCTATAATCTGATTGTATAAGTCCTGTTCTGCTTGTTGTTGCAGAGAGAGGTCGATAGGTAAAACTATGTCTTTACCTGGTATAGCCGGTTTTTCCGACAATATCTTCACTGGCTGGTTTAAAGAGTTTACTTCATATACAATTTGTCCGGGAGTTCCCTGCAGTTGCTTGTCATAAGTTAACTCAACTCCCGCCTGCCCTACTTGAGCATTGGAGCTGAATCCTTTGTACTGTGGTTCTTTCAACTCCGCTGGAGTAATATTTCCTACATAACCCAAAACTTGTGCCAACAAATCACCCTGAGGATAATATCTTTCTGTTGAAAGCTGTACCTTAACTCCCGGTAACATTAAATGGTCCTGTTCAATTAAAGCTGCAGTCTGTACCGATATGTCAGTTTTAATGGGTACTGGCTGGTAAATTGAGTAGTTCACATTATTAAGAGCCGTTAATACTTCTTGTGGTGTCATAGACAGTATGGCTGCAAGCCTCCCCACTACTTGAGGATCGGTTTTTTCAACTTGTCTTGATAGTGTGACTTCCTGAACTACTTTGTTGCCGACAAGCAGGTTACCGTTTCTATCGTATATCAAACCTCGAACTGCGGGAACCGTAACTGTTCTTATGGTATCGGCGTTGACGGCTTTGTCGTACTGCTTTGTATTTAGTATCTGCACAAACCATAGTCTGGTTAAGATAACTGAAAACAAAATTAGAACCAACAAAAATAGAACTGTCAATCTTAAAGTAGGCCGGTTGAACTTAACATCTTTTCTCGAGTCTATGGTGCGTACGATTAGTTTTTTAAATGTTCTTTTTTTATATTTAACTGCCATATTTTACTTAATATCAAAACTAACTTGCCGTATGCTGCAATTTTGATTTCCCTGTAATCGCTACAGCCATCTTCTCAAGAGGTAAAAATAAAAGAGTAGTTGCCACAAAATTAATCAGTGCAATATTTAAGACTACTCCGTCAGGATCTGCACTCTGATTTAGTAACTTTAAAAATATTACAATAAACACCACAGACATTGCCGTCAACAACCCTGACACTACAGATTTAATAAAGGCAGGCTGCATCATAGTC
>JAJYVQ010000164.1 GCA_021791915.1 Actinomycetes bacterium
TACTAGCAGTATCCCGTGACTTGCAGCTGTAGACGCAAGTGTATCTAAGTTCGACAGAGGAGCAATATTTGCGGCTTCATCCAATATTAAAAGCAATGGGGGATCGAATGGTTCACCAGTTATATTTACTTGGTCAAATGCCTGTCTCAGTATCTCACCGATTACGGAAGTGAAGTAGTCTCGTAACCGATTTTGTTCGTGAGCTGATGCAATTAAAAACACGCTGTTATTACCGTTAAAGAATTCAGGAACAGAAAACCCATTACATTTATCCGGAATGCACGAAAACGAATCCAATACAGTTTCTAAAGTAGTATAAATTGAAGATCGCTGCCTTTCTTCTTTTAATAAAGCAGATTCAAATGCTTGAACTGCTTTAACTTCATTTAACTTCAACAATAGACGTACAACTTCTTCAGTATTTTGCGTTTCTACCCAACGAATTATATCGTGAATATCCTTTTCAAAATTCGCGGCTGCAAAGAGCATCGGAGCTAATAGTTTGCCAGCACATTGATACCAAAATCTTGAATCTTCTAAACCAGACTGACTGCTTGTTTCATGTGTCATATACGAACTCATTTTTTTTGCAGCGTCGAATGTATTTGACGCTGCAATTGGGGACCAATAAACTTTGTCACAATCGAATTGATCTGAAGGATCTATTACACTGACATTACCCTGAGTTTTGCGATAACCATAACAACAGCGTACTAAATCAGTTTTTACGCTTGTTGCTACTATGGGGCCTTCCCATTCTAAGAGCGCAGGAATTGAAAATCCAGTGGTTTTTTTAGACTGCGTAGGACCGATAACTAACAACGACTGGTTCGGTTCGCCAGCAATCAACTTATTTTTTGATGTACCGAACACGATCCTTCCTTTTTTAGTTTCCGTTACAATGAGATCGGACAAATCACTTAGGGATGCTAATTTGGAATACTGGCTTATCTCTTTTTTTTCAGATGAGCTTAAATCAAATATTTTCTTGAAGTTTAAAGGTTGAATAAATTTGTAATAAGCAACTACTATCGACCCAAATAAAACAAGAGTTGTCACAAAAGCTAAATAAAAGTTGTCTTTCGTGCCTATATTTACGTATCTTGCCCACGACGATTGAGGAGAACCAAATTCTTTCAGGCTCTCAATACTACATAATATTACCTTAGATAAAGAAAGCCTAAATACTTTAAAATTGCTGAACAGGTCACAAAGTTGAGCTGTGACATACATAAATGCGATTGTGCAACTAAAGATCACACCTACTATAAGATAAATACTTTTATAATCTTTACTGTGTTGATTTCCTTGATTTTGTCTAAATACCATATTGCGTTACTTTGTTATATTTTCTGACATATTCTTTGTTACTGTTTTTTTTAGTTTCACTTTTTTAAACAGTAAATATGTAGAAAAAAGTTTTATATAACTTTGACTTTTTCACGGAAAGTTTTTAAAATGTTTCAAAAACAAATCCACCATTTTTAAACTATATTTAGAATGAGCATCACTATAAATAAACATTAAATTCACATATTCTGATCCGTAAATACGAACTTCTGTTCAAATTCAGATAAAAGGTGACGAACCAAATATGAGTTTTCCCCTACTTTCCAAAGTGCAAATGCTCTAGGCAACTTTGGCAACAGAGACAGTTCGGTTGAGTTCAGATGCAAAGTAGCCTTTAGCAATTCCAATTCAGAAGAAGATTGAGAAAATATAATTTTTGTTTCAGAATCAGAAAGTATCCCTCGTGCAATCTGACTATACTCACTTTTTGTCACATCATCTGAAAAGTTTCCGTTAGCCAAATCACTTAGCCGATGAAATATCGCCATATTAGATACGCCATAAGCTCGGGACAACTTCCAAATTCGATTGAGCCACTGCCTTGTGGCAAAGTTCTTTAATATAGCCCACGCTTCATCTATTACAAAAAACCAGTTGCAGTTATTACTTTTGTTAGAAATATAAGACTGCATCCAAGAAATCGTACAAGCCATCACAATATCCAAAGATGTCGAATTGAAAAAATGTGACAGATCGATGACATTTACAGTTGGATGCGAATTTGAGTAAATATCCTTAGAGGAGACGCTACTTGTTGAATCGAATACTCCGCTTAACTCTTTAGTCAATATTAAGTTTAAGCAGTATGCTATTTCACGCGTTGATTGGTAAAGTAAGTCGAAATCATCATGAATATCTTTGACGATTTCAATTTTTAATTCCAGTAACAGCTTCGATACGTCATTCAGTGTGACTCTTTCGATTTTACTTTCTTTTAGGTAACGAGTAACCAAATCAATTACTGTATTTTCTATTGGATTTAAAGGTCTCTTAAGTCTGGCCTCTAAAATTACGTTAACGATAGTATTCTCTGCGTCATCTAGCGGATTAATCGATATTCCACCATGCTTCTTTAAAATTACAGGTTTAATGCTCAATGCATCACACAAACTCGAGTACTCTCCTTTTGGATCTATTATCCATGCGCTTCTACCAAGTGCCATCTGACGATATATAAATGACTTAATTAAAGCACTTTTGCCTCTACCGATTTGCCCTAATACAACTATATTTGGATTTGTTAGAACGTTATTGCTATACAACTCGAAGGGATCGAATACAAAAGGATTACCGAAAACATTGTCTCCTATATAAGTTCCAAAGTTAGTTAATGTATCGTCATGTCCGAAAGGATATATCGAACCAATGTGACGTCCAGTAGAACGGTGGTTTTTAATCTTCATTTGACCCCTCTACACAACGGGAGAATATAGCCTAATGCCAAATCCTGCTGTCCGTAAAGCTTTCTTACATTTAAATTGCACTTAGTTGCCGCTAATTCAAGAGCTGTTTCCTTTCTCTTTAGATCCGATAAAGAGTCAGCAACTACGCTTAAATAGCCGGAATATTTAAATGTCTCAAATCCATTTGCAATTTCATAGTTCAATAGTTCGCTTTTGGATTTACCGTGCTGTCTGGTTGCAGTGTTCAAAAACCCAGCTCTTTTACGAAGCTCATCATCTGAGACATAGCTGACAAGTTTAGACTCGGCTTCCCTTCGAGCAGCCTCAAAATCAACTGGACATACAGTAAGTGACAGCACTTTTGAAAAATCACAATTTAACGTCAGAGGTGACATAAAATCTGACAGCACTTCGTACTTTGGCCACGATGAAATCCAATAAACAGATTGAAATTTAGAATTTATTTTAAGATGATCCCATTCAGACTTAATGGACAGTTCGTATATATTTTTCGCTGAATTATTTTTGGGATCATCAAATATTAAGTTTTTAAACAGATTTTCAATCGCATTTTTTGTACATAATCCGTATACTTTAAATCCGTTAGCCTTTAAAATTTTCCCCAAATTTATGGCTTCGTTTTCAACTTCTTCCAACAGTTCGTCAATCTGACTATTTTTTAAAAATGTAGCTTTTCTTTCGCTAACCGACAACGCTATATAACTGTTATGTTTGAAATGTCCAGTACTGTTAAAATCCAAAAAATTGTTATAGTTATGTACTGCATGATATCTTTCTTTTAAACTTGTTTCTAGGTCATTTTCATTTAAAGAAATCTTGTACTCGCTCAAGTCGTATTCACAGGTATGTGTAATTATCTGAATACTTGAAATTTTGTCTGTTATTGAGTTAAGCGAATTTAAGACCACAGTCCAGTTATTTACCAAACCATCGCGCTGATTGCCGTCCAAAAGACCGAACTGACCCTTTGAGATTTTCATCAACGCAATCATCTTTTTATTTTGTCGGTCTACAACCACCCCAATATTTCTTTTAGTCGAACAGATTTTAACGTGTTTCAGAATTTTAATGTTAAAGTCAGCTTTATTTAAGCCTGAACGAACCGGTCTATCTGATTCGCTAACATTTAAGTCAACTATAGAACCTTCTATCGCACGCAGACCAACATCAGATTTATCGCTTAATTTCCTATTAAACGTCCACTGAAGAAATATTTGAATCCAAGCTAGTAACTTTCTATCTTTCAGCGTTATATAAGCTAAACCAAACCCAATAATGGTAAAAATAATAAAAAATGCGAACCCAACTAATCCGCCAATTTGGTTAAAAATTGCAAGCCCCAGTACCAAACATACTCCGACTGTAAAGATATCACTTAACTTAAATCCTGCTAATGTCATAGCTTCATCCTGGTCGGAGAAAGTAAATTTGTTAACCGGTTCCGAACTTTTATCCAGTTTCATTGAAATTCCTTTCTGTTTTAAATCAATCATCGTACACATCCAATCCAGCTCGCTTTCGCATTTCAAGTATGTCGTCATAGGCATACTGAACGAGCTGAGGATCGTATCGATGTGAAATATCATTATAAAGTCCGTCTTTTGAACTAGAAGAAGTCACACTTTCGGTAGTAACATCTGATATATTCTGCGAAAAAGTTTCTTTCGCACCTGACAGTTTGTTATCTATAACTGAATTGGCCCCAAAGCTACCTGATGACATTTCGTTGGATTCTAAAGCAGAAGAATTAAACGATCCTCCACCAAACGTGGCTGTAGCAAATGATCCGGCTTTTTCAGCCATACTATTTTTAAAACTGTTTCCAGCAGAACTGACAGTCCCGAAATGCTCCATTGCGGGTATTACATGCATTAGGAAAAATGGACAGTAAACGGCTAAAAGTAGCATTGAAAGTGCCTCCAAAATCGATCCGATTGAAATTGATTTCGACTGTGTCAACTGTCCGATTGAAATGGCAATAATTACTACTACTATCAATTTTGAAAAAATCAAAGATGCAATTATATCTATCATCTTTCTTAACCAATGTGACGTGCTCGGCCAAACTATCCCCATAAACGCTAGTGGAAGAAACAAAACTGCCAATTCAATGGCAGCAGACCTTATTATCATTTCAATAATCAGACCAACAAAACCTCCGATAAAAACTAAGAGAATTATTAATGTAAAAAATCCGGGCAGATTGTTACTCGATGGCGAAGAAACCATTGTTAAGTATCTTCCCAAATTTTCGAGTCCTGAAGACAGATCTACGCCCGCTGAATTTAGAAACATTGTCGATAAGTTGTCGGTTAGTTTAAGCAGCAGTTTAATTAACACAACAGCCAAGGCAGTCCCCGTA